>CAZSOE010000016.1:0-15595 GCA_964608335.1 uncultured Chloracidobacterium sp. | reverse complement strand
AGCGCCGCGAAGAACTGATCGATAAAGGCGCGCTCAATCAGGCTGACGCCGAGCGTGTAGCGTTCGAGCGCGACATCGCAAAACGCATCGGCGCTCCACTGCTCGGAGCGTTCTCGTTCGCGTCGGGCGCGGTGATGATGACGAACATCTTTAACCCCGGCAATCTCACCGGCTTCCCTATCGGCACGATCATCGGCGGCAACCCGCTGCTCGAGGGCGTGTGGTTCTTCGGCAACGGAATGGTCTGCTTTAAGACAAGCTACGATTTCTTCATGATCGCGCTCGAAGGCGACGAAGATGTGGAGAAGATGGTCAGCGAGATAAAGGGATTACTGCCGCAAGCCGCGTGATTATTTGAACTGAATGACTTTTAGATAATCGATCTCGATAATTTTCTTAAATCCTATGTTGTAGCCGATGCTCGCCGGCGAAGTGTACGTTTCGTAGTTTGTGGTCGAAACAAGAGTGTCGTTTATATAAAGCTCGAGCTGGCTGGCGCGTTTTCTGATCGCCAGTTTATTGGTTGCACCAGCCCCTGCTTTGACGGCTGAGTTCGCGGTCCAGGGTACGATCGCCTGCCATTGTCCGTTGGCGATCTTGCTCAAGTGAAAGCGGCCGACAGCATTTATTCCAAATTCAAAACTGTTTGCGTGCAGATCTTTCATTCCCCAGTTTATTCCGAACGGATAGTTTTCGCTGCCCGAAACCAAAGTGATCGACGTTTCGATCATAAAGTCCTTTGTTTGATCGATCTGCGGGGCGACGGTCGCGGCTAGCATAGTCTTGTGATAGACGTCGGTTCTTATCGTGATCGTCTGGCGACCGTTGGCAATAAAGCCTTCGGCGTAATCATTTTTTCCGAGCGGCCAATTGTGCCGGTTGTCGTCAAAGCCATCGAAGAATAATACGACTTCGTGTGAAGAAGATGTAGGAGACGTTGTCTGTGCTGTTGCCGTCGTCGGTTCGAGCCGCTGTTTTAATTCGACGGCTTCTTCGTGGTTTGGGTTAAGTTTCAACGCCTGCTCAATGTCGGCTGTTGCCGACTGCTTTTGACCCGTTCGGTCATAAACGACCGCTCGTTGATAATAGGCCTCGGCCGAACGCGGGTACATCTCGATGGCTTTTGTAAAATCAGCGATCGCTTTTGTCACATTCCCGTCAACTATCGCGGCAAGTCCGTTCATAATGTGCAGCGACGAACCCATTCGCTTGCCCGAGACTTCAAAGTCGATAACGCGTCCCGAAGCAAGTGCAGACTCGGTCGCATCGCATGGCTTAGCGCTCTTTGCGCCGAACTCCTTCGCCTTCTTCTCATCGTAGACAGCCAAGTCAAATTCGCCTTTCGCACAGTAAACGGTCGCTCGAACGGTGTAGGGATGGCCCTTGTAGTTTTTTCGAAACGCAAGGCCGCCGACCTTCAACGCCGCCGTGACATCCGCGATGCCGTCGGCATGTTTTCCCGAATTGATATTCGCGACCGCCCGGATGAAATAGTGTTCCGCCAACTCGGCTCCGGCAAGTCTTGACGAGAACTGGGCGATCGACTTTGTCATGGTCGCGATCGCGAGATCGTTGGCCTTGGTATTGATGGCGGATTCGGCGAGCATCTGGTAAACAAGAGGCGAAGGGTGACCAAGCTCGACCGCCTTTTTGAGATCGACTATAGCGGCCGAGGCGCGACCAAGAGCGGCGTTCGTGCTGCCTCGAGTCGCGTAGCAACTCGAAGCGGCCGGAGTCAGCTTTATGCATTCGGTGGCCGAATTGATCGCCCCTTCGTTGTCATTTTTCAACACCTGCACATCGGCAAGCCTTGACCAGCCGTCCCAAGTCGTCGGCGTCGTCTGAGGGACGGCAACGGAGACAAGTAACGAGACAGCAAGCAAAAGCGGCTTGATTATCTTCATAAGACCCTTTAGTTTATCTGTATCGGAAACGGCGCAAAACATAGCACAAAAATGATCAGCGTGAGGAAGGCTACGACCTTCCTTTTCGTGTCTAAAGGTGTCGTGTCCCACGGACGCGGGTGCGGTATGCGCATCATTACTAGAAGTATCAACGCGATGAGAAACCCGCTCGGGCTGTTGAAGAAGTAAAACCCTACCAACGACAGAGTCGCCATCACAAAAAAGGCGATGCGGCCGGTCCAGTAGTGCACCTTCTCGCCAAGGACCGCGTATATCGCATGCCCGCCGTCGAGTTGGCCCGACGGGATCAGATTGAGCGCCGTCACCAACAGGCCCACCCACGCGGCGAAGTAGAACGCGTTCCCAATGCCATAGCTGAGGTCTATTCCGAATCCGAGAGCGAAGAGCCGCATCAACAGGGGGTCGGTAAAAGTAAGTGCACCTTGTGTCTGAACAAACTGTTCCGGCGGGATCGTTCGCATCGTCGCGAGACCGATGAGCGCGATCGGTATCAACGCAACAAACCCCGCTATCGGGCCGGCGACGCCGATATCAAAGACCGCCTTGCGCGACGGCATCGGCGATAGGATTCGGATGAAAGCGCCGAACGTTCCCGCCGGGCCGATCATCGGCGGCGTCGGGATAAAGAACGGCAGTGTCGCATCGACACGGTAGCGGCGGCACATCAGGTAGTGGCCCATTTCGTGCGAGATAAGGATGAAGATCAGCGAGAGCGAAAAACTCAGGCCGTAACTCAAATAACCCGGCTGCGTAAACAACTGCTGAACCGCGTCGCCGATGAAAACAACATAGCGCGAAGGCAGCGACAGGAGTACCTGAAAGAATTCGGAGATGGTCTGAGGATCGTCGGACGGAAACGTATCGATCATCCCGAACGGAAACAACACGCCCGCGAGCGTCATCGTGCAGAATGTTAAGAGAAGCAGGAGAATGTGCCTGATCCAGCCCCTCGCGGTCGGCCGCATAACGGGTCGGTTCTCGTAAAGCCAGTCGGGCTGGTCGGGCATCGCCATGCGTCACTCAACAAAAAAGACCGCATACCCCGAGGGGCACTCGCGATCTTCGTAAAAGATCCTGCTTTCTAGAATATTCTATGCGACAGCCTTTGCCGAAAGCTCCTTGCCCGGTTTGAACCGAATGGTCTTGCCCGCCGGAATTGGAACTTCCTCGCCCGTACGCGGATTTCGGCCGACGCCCCGCTTTCGAGGTTTTACGATGAAAACGCCGAAGCCGCGAAGCTCGATCCTTCGGCCCGCGGCGAGCGCATCCTTCATTGCCTCAAAGAGCGAATCGACCACCTGTTCGGCCTTCTGTTTGGGCACACCCGTACGGTCGGCAACAAGGTTGACAATATCAAGTTTGATCATTATTTCCTCCAGCCTAAGGGGAGAAAGACCCAAACTTCCCGTCCCGTGAATGATAATCCCGTAAACCGCCATCTGTCAAGGTTTAGCTTCACCGATCCGGCCCTTTTTTATCGTGCCCTGCGGGGCGTGCTAGAATTCGGCCTATGCGTTGGAAGGACCTGCGGCAGAGCACGAATGTCGAAGACCGCCGGGGACTCGGCCGGCCGATGGCGATCGGCGGCGGCGGGATCGGCCTGCTCGTTCTCGCGCTCGCTATCTATCTGTGCGGCGGCGACCCAAGCCAACTGCTGCAGACCGCTCAGCCGCCCGCCGAACAGCCCTCGTCCGGACCGGTGGCCAACCGCGTCGTGACTCAGGACGAACAGCGGCAATTCGTCGGCGCGATAATGAGCAGCCTCGAAGACACTTGGAAACAAGTGCTGCCGCAGCAATCGCGTGTGCGTTATCGCGACCCGAAGCTGGTCCTGTTTACAGGCCAGGTCTCGTCCGCCTGCGGCTATGCGAGCGCCGCGACCGGGCCGTTCTATTGCCCGGGCGATTACAACCTGTATCTCGATTTCGGTTTCTTTGACGAGCTGAGACGCGAGTTTCGGGCGCCGGGCGACTTCGCTCAGGCCTATGTCATCGCGCACGAATTTGCCCACCACATCCAGAATCTCACGGGCGTGATGGGCCGCGTCCAGAGCGCCGGGCCGAACAACCAGTTGTCGGTCGCGCTCGAGCTGCAGGCCGACTGCTACGCCGGCCTCTGGGCGAACGCCGCCCAGAAACAAGGCCGGCTTGAAGCGGGCGATCCGGAAGAAGCCTTGCGCGCCGCATCGGCGGTCGGCGACGATATGATCCAGAAGCGGACCCAAGGCTACGTCGTGCCCGAATCCTTCACGCACGGCTCGGCACAGCAGCGGATGGATTGGTTCGTTCGCGGAATGCGGTCGGGCGATATGCGGCAGTGCGCGACCGTTAGGTAAGTCCTGTATCAGGGCGCGAACGGCCGCCCGTACATCTCCTGATAGACCCAACCCAGCACGCGCGCCTCGGCCGTGCAGAGAGCCTCGAGCCAGCAGCTTGAGAGATACAAGCGTTTCTCGGTAGTGGTCGTCAATAGGTCGGCCTTTTCAAGGGCGAAAAGCTCGGCCTCTTTATCAAGGCCGTAGGTCTCGGTCAGTTCCATCCTCGTATCGCGCGACTGCTGAAGGGCGTTGAGGACATCCGTTATCCACATCTTGAGCAGCGGCTCCGAATCGTTCTCGGCCAGCGCCTGGAAAACGCCGACGGCAAACCGCGCTTCGGCATTCTCAAACGGATAGGTGCCGACGCCGTTTGCCTCGTCATCGGCCTGTTTCCAGCGAAACAGCTGCTCCGTATTGGCGTGACGCATCCGCGCCGTTCGCTCGTCGTAGTTCAGGAACCACTCGAGCGCGTCGGCCAGCGGACCGGTCGCGAGTCCGCCGTTCTCCGCGCGGCTGAGCTTCGGCGGTTCCGCCACTGTCACAGAATCGGGCATGGAACTATTTGACCATTAACCGGCCCGGCGAGGCCAGCATTTTTTACAATCGGCGGCGGTCGCGGCTATAATCAGGCCGACCAATGGCAGAACAGACATTCGACAACGCGGCCGAATTGGACGATTCCCGGGAGGAAGAGGAACGCGACCTTGGTTTTGGTTCCGTGGTCACCGGCAAGAGCCGCCAGCGGCTGCTCAACCCGGACGGGACGTTCAACGTCCAGCGAACGGGCCTGCCGGTTGCCACCTCGCTCAACCTCTATCACACGTTGTTATCGATGTCGTGGCGGACGTTCCTGCTGCTCGTATTGCTGCTTTACTTTCTGAGCAACGTCGTGTTCGGAGTGCTGTACGCGTCGTTCGGCGCTGAGGCGTTGGTCGACACGTCGTCGACCCCGACGGCGAATCTCTTTATCCGCGGCTTTTTCTTCAGCGTGCAGACATTCGCGACGATCGGTTACGGAACGATTCATCCGGTCGGGATGGTGCCGAACCTGCTGGTCACGATCGAATCGTATTACAGCCTGCTTGCCAACGCTCTGATCACCGGCCTCGTCTTCGCGCGGTTTGCGCGGCCCACGGCAAAGGTATTGTTCAGCGACGTCGCCGTGATCGCGCCGTATCGCGGCATCGAGGGTTTAATGTTCCGTCTCGTCAACGGACGCAGCAACCAGTTGATCGAGGTCGAGGTAAAAGTGATGTTCGCGCGGTTTGTAAATGAGGACGGCCGCACGGTTCGCCGCTTTGATTTTCTGGATCTCGAACGCAATAAGGTGACCTTCTTCCCGCTTTCGTGGACGGTCGTGCACCCTATCGACGACGACTCACCGATGCGGGGCTTGACCGAACACGACTTCATTCGCTCTGATGCCGAGATACTGATATTATTGACGGCAACCGACGAGACATTCGCGCAGACGGTGCATTCGCGCTCGTCGTACAAACCTCATCAGATCAGATGCGGTCACAAGTTCGTAAATATCTATAATGAGATCGAAGAGGGCGACGCGATCTCGATCGATGTCAGGAAACTGTCGCAAATTGAACCAGCATAAATATGCTTTCATGAACAAAGAAGGAGACCCCGTATGGCGACCCAATACGTAACCTGTCCGAATTGCAAGACCCAAAATCTCGGCGCCGGAGGCCGCTGTTCGAACTGCGGCACGAACCTGCCGATCAGCCCGATGCCGATGCAGCCGTATCCGCAGGGTGCCAAGCTCCCGGGAGCTGAAAAGAAGATCGCCGCCGGTATTTGCGGCATTCTCGTCGGCGGCCTCGGGATACATAAATTCATTCTCGGCTACCAGCAGGAAGGCCTGATCTATCTCGGGATCTTCGCCGCCGCCTTTATCATTGCGATCATAACCTGCGGGATCGGATCGTTCCTCCTTATCGTACCGGGCGTGATGGGATTGATCGAAGGAATAATCTATCTGACCAAGTCCGACGAGGAGTTTGTTCAGACCTACATCGTCAACAAGAAACCCTGGTTCTAGGGCCCGCTGTGTTCACGGGGATAATCGAAGAACTTGGCACGGTCGCGGCGATCGAGCCTTCGGCAACCGGAGCGCGGCTCGCGGTCTCTGCGGCCGTCGTCACCGCCGATATTCGGGACGGCGATTCGATCGCGGTGAACGGCGTTTGCGTGACGGCGGTCGATACCTTGCCAAACGGCTTTTCGGCCGATCTCTCTCCGGAAACACTGGCGCGGACGACACTGGGCAGTCTAAAAGCAGGCTCGCCCGTCAACCTCGAACGCGCGATGCTGCCGACGACGCGCTTTGGGGGGCACATCGTTCAGGGACATGTCGACGGCCGGGGTAAATTCCTTTCCTCTGAGCAGTCCGGTGACTTTTGGACCGTCAAGATCGCCTTCCCGCCGCACCTTGCAAGGTATTTTGTCGAGAAGGGTTCGGTCGCCGTGGAAGGAATATCGCTGACGATCGCCGCGCTTTACGACGATCGTTTTGACATAGCCGTGATACCAAAAACCTGGGAACTCACGAATCTCTCAGCCCTCAAGCCGGGCGATCCTGTCAATCTCGAGGTGGATGTGATCGCAAAATACGTTGAACGGATGCTAGGTGTTGCGGAGGCCCGCGCGTGAGCAAGGGCGGTACAGGGGCGCACGGCAGCACCACGACCGCAATTATGAGCAACTGATACCGCCCATGCTAATGCGCGGGCCTGTGCAACTAGTTCAGCAGGAAGACGGACTTATCAACGTCTGCCGGGTTTCCCACGACGGTAAACCGAAAGTTCCGCATGTACTTGTTCGCCGCGGCCTGGACCTCGGCGGGTTTCACTTTCCGGATGCGGTCGAGGAACTCGACCGAGTTTCGCCATCCGCCGCCGATCAGCTCGTACTGTGCAAGCTCCGCCGCCTGGGCCGCGTTCGACTCCAACTTCAAGAAGTGCGTGGTCAGGAAGTAACCGGCCATCGACGCCAGTGTGCTTTCGTCGACGGGCTGTTCGCGAAGCTTCTTGACCTCACCCATCATCACCCGGATCGCCTCATTCGGGTTGACCGACGAAACCGAGATCGCGCCGGTGTTTGCTGCCTGAGAGTGCAATTCGGCATCGGGTGCGTAGGAAAGGTTGCGCCGCACGCGCACTTCCTGGAATACGGCCGTCTGCAAAATCGTTACGGCCGTCCGCATCGCGTAGTAATCGGCGTGTCCTACAGGCGGGGCCGCAAACGTGCCCCGCACATAATTGGTTTGGACGGTTTTCGGCGCGACATCGACCGAAGGCTGCGAAAAGGCGACCGCAGCGGGCGGAGCGTCTTTGTATTCGCCACGCGGCAGAGCACCGAATGCAGACGCGACCTGCGGCCGAATAGATTCCGCATCAACATCGCCCACGATCACGAGCAGCATTCGCGACGTCTGAAGCAGGCCGCGATGATATGCCGCCAGGTCGCCGGCCTTAAGGTTCGTGATCGTCTGGATCGTACCTTCCGGCGGATTGGAATACGGATGTCCGGCGTAGATAACACGGTCGGTCAAAGATTCGAGAGCGCTCTCGGGTGAATCGGCCTGCATCCTGAGCCCGGTCAGGATCTGTTCGCGGACACGTTCGACGTCCTCGGGGGCAAACGCCGGGGTCAGCGACACGTCAACGAACATTTTCCACGTCTCGTCAAGATTCTCACGCGTGGTGATAAAGGACACGGCGCTGTAGTCGAGGTTGGAGCCGGCCGAGATCACGGTGCCGATCCGTGAGGTCTCTTTGCGGAGCTTCTGACGCGGGTACGACTTGCCGGCTTCGGTCGCGGCACGGAGCGCAAAGCTCTCGATCCCCGCGTTCGACGCCGTCACGTTGCGCGCGCCGCCTTTGAAAAAAAGGCCGGCCGCAACCGTCGGCGCTCCCGGGCGACGCTTGACGAGAACTTTCAGGCCGTTCACGTCAAACTCAACAACCTGGGCGGCCGTCGACGCGGTCTGGGCCGACGCCGAGGGCGTCAACGAAACGACAAAAAGAACAAGGACGATAAAAACTAATCGCTTTCTCATTATGGCCGCCCTCCGATGAGGTCTTCGGGCGTAAGTTTTACGGCGCGCTGCTGCTCCGGCGAGATCAGAGCCAGGCCGACGTGCGGTTTATTTTGAATATAGGTCTGAACGTAACGGGTTATTTCGGCCCGCGTCACCGCACGCAGGTTCTTGTGATAGCCGCGAAAGTAATCGATGCCGGTCGTCGACCACCAGAAGCTGATCGTGTGTGAATATTCACTCAGCTTCTCGCGGGTAAAAAGGTCGTCGGCCTCGAGCAGCGTTTTCGCGCTCTCAAGCTCCTCATCGGTGTAATATGCGGGCTTGTCGAACTGGGCGATCTCAGCATAAAGCGCCTTGAGTGCGGCCTTGGCCTTGTCGGGCGAAGTGACCAGCGTCGTCTGGATCGGACCGACGTTTCGTTGGGTGTAATAGCCGAGATCGGCAACCGTGGCCATTCCCGAATCGACCAAGGCGCGCTGGAACCGCGAATCGGGCTGGCGAAGAATAAAAGAGAAAACATCGGCCGCGTAGGTTGCAGCGTCGTCCTTGCCGATCGACGGGCCATGCCAGCCGACCTGGATCATTACACTCTCGACCGGCTGCTCGACCACGGCGCCTTCGCTTCTTGTAAGCGGCGGATGTTCGACCAGCGGAAACTTGACGAACGGATCTTCGCCGCGGGGCCAGTCGCCAAAGAGCTGCTCGGCGAGCGAAAAAATGATGTCCGGATTGACGTCGCCCGTCACCACAAGGGCCGAATTGTTCGGGACGTAATACCGCGATTGGATCAGCCGCATCTGCGCCGTGGTCGCGGCCGCCACGGTTGCGCGCGTTCCGCCGGGGCTTTTGCGCGTCGGGTATTTGTAAAACAACCGGTCCTGGAGCTCACGGTTTATGTAATAGCCCGGCTGCGACATATTGCGTTCGAGCTCGCCGAGCACGATCTCTTTCTCGCTGTTGAATTCGGCCTCATCAAACCCGGGAAATCGCGCCGCGTCCTTGATGAACTTCATCGCCGGGAGAATGTTCGGGCTGGTCGTCGTGAAGTAATAGAAAACTACTTCCTCTCGCGTCTGGCCGTTATTGACGATACCAAGCTGGTCGATCTGATCTAGATAGCTGACGTCCTTGATCTCGGCCTTCAAGCGCATTTCGCTGTCGCAGTTGAGATTGCGGTAGGCCTGCGGATTGCGGAACTGAAAATGCTCGCACCGATATACCGCGGCCGCCCGGCTCGACTTGAAGAACATATGCTCGTAGAGGTGCGAGAGGCCATTAAGCTCCGGCGGTTCGGTGAACGAGCCGTTGCGGACCGCGAATTCGACCGTTACGAGCGGCACCGACGGGTCCTGGAGGACGATGATCTGCATCCCGTTGCCGAGCGTTTTGACCTTGAGTGGTATCTCGTAGGCCGGTTTTTGCCTGGCCGGTGCGGGTTTGACGGCCGCACTGCCTCCCTGCGGGAGGGCGACTGACGGCAGCAATGTTAGAATTACAAAAAGGGAAAGAAGAGTTTTTTTCACTAAGATGGCTCCAGCAATATTACGGTAACACACCCTTAAAAGGTTATGGAACGAGACAATTTGATGCACGGCGCACGAAGCGCGTTGAATACCATCCCCGAAATGCGCCAGTGGGCCGAACAATATCTAAAGGACAGGACACGTGCGGAAAACGCCGCGATGTCCGACGAGGAGTTTGAAAAGTACTGGAAGTATCACAAGCCCGAGATAATGCATGCCGGGGCGACTGAAGCCGTTGCCGCCTATAAGGACCGCCACCAAGAATAAACGGGCCGTCAGTTCAGGCCTGCGGCCGCGCGCAACTCGGCGAGCAGCGCGGCCGGTGTCCACTCATTTCCGGCATAGATCTTTCGGACCTTGCCGTCGGGCCCGATCACGATGGTCCGCAGGCTGTGGTTGATCTGGGCCTTGTCGTTCTCATCGACCTCGTAGCGAAGCCCGTAGAAATCGGCGATCTTTCGCACCTCGGCGTCGGAGCCTATGGCCAGTTGCCACACACCAAGCTCGGTCGCGCCCTTGCCCATATATCCAAGTCCATAGGAACGCAGCTTTTGCGGAGTGTCGTTCTCGCGGTCGAACGAGACGCTCAGAAGACGCATCTTGTCACTCAATGCTTTGTCCGCGTTTATTTGGTGGGCCGTATCGCTGAAATTCGTAGACATCCGAATGCAGTAGTCGGGCAACGGGCATCGTGCGTAGATGAACGTGATCGCCAGCGCCTTGCCGCGAAAATCGCGCATCGAGATAGGTTTGCCATCCTGATCGGTCAATGAAAAGTCGGGCGCCTCGCGGCCGATCTGCGCAAAGTTCTCGTTGATCGGCGGCGGTTCCTGACCCGGTTTCGGAACGGCGACGATGCCGATGTTCTCGAGCCAATACGGCTCTTTCGCGGTGTTGTCTACCACAAGCTCGGCGACGATGTCCGAGCCGGGTGTAAGATCGTTCCATACCCAATCGGCGTGCACCGGAAAGTCCATCGTCATTGGCGGCATAAACCCGTCGATCGCCTCGTGATCGACCTTCGCCTTCTTCGCGGCGCGGTCGACCGAGACGACCTTTCCCTTGAGCGGATAGCGTTTTACGTTTGCGGCCGGACCGGTGGAACGATCACCGCTGCCGCAGCTCGATACTGCAAGCGCGAAAATAAGCGCCAGAGAACAGAACTTCCACATACCTTGATAATGCCGCACGCGGGTTCGCCTTGTCACTTCGACCTGAGCTGCTCGTCGTAGAGGTAGGTGTACATCCTGAGATTGGCCATCACGCGCTCAACATACTCCTTGGTCTGGGAGAACATTATCTCGGAAACGTACCGGTCGGGGTCCGCCGAACGTGCTCGGGCGAGCCATCGTTGCATGTTGTCGTCACCTCCGTTGTATGCGGCCACGACCGCCTCGGTCCGGCCCGGAAAAAGACTGAACAGCCGTCCTAGATAGTGCGTGCCGAACAGAACGGATGTCGAAGGATGGTATAGATCTTCGCGTAGGAAGCGATCGCGCCCTAGTTGGTCGGCAACCTGCCGCGCCGTCGGGCCAATGAACTGCATCAGCCCGCGCGCGGCTACAACCGAACGCGCATCAGGGCGAAATCGTGATTCCTGCCGCATTATCGCAAGCACGAGCCGCGGGTCAACGCCGCGAGGAACCGAATAGCGGATCACTTCGGCTCGAAAAGCCACGGGATACAACCGCTCGAGCGTCTCGCGCGGGATCAGCTCCAGCGGATAGTCCGCCGGCATCTTTCGCCAGACAGGTTCGAGGGCCTCCAGCGTGTCGGCAGGGGTTCGGCCCGGAGCCGGGGCCCGCGCAGGTTTTTCGGTCGGCAGTCGATACGCGGGCAGCGAGCGGATCGCACTCCGGAGCGCATCCGTTGCCCGAGCGCGTCCCTCGTCCGAGGTCCCAACGCGAAGCAGCGCCTGGGCCGCGCGGCGACGCTGTTCGCTGTCCCGCACATTCAACAGGCCGGTGAGCTGCTGAACCCGTCTCACGACGAACTCTTCGGACGCTGCACTGCGCGCAAGCGCCTGAAGCCGCCCGGTCGCCCGCCAGCCGTAGTATTCGTTGCGTCCGTCGGGAATGGACAGGTACGCCCCGATCGCCTCGTCGAACTGTTTCTGCTGCTCCAGCACGAGTCCCCGAAGGAATGCGATCTCGGACCTGGTCGCGCCGCCCGGTCTCGATCCGCCGCCAAGGTCGGGCAAGGCTGCCACGCGGTCGAGGGCGGCCAAGGCCTGCGGCCACTCCTCGCGGGCGATGTGAATACGGGCCGCGGCAAACACAGCCAGGGCCTCGGTTGGTTTGCCTCGCAGAGCCGCTTCGGCTGTCGCGCACTGTTTGAGAGCGTCGCTGTCCGCTCCCTCATCGCGATCAAGGTCGACTATGTTGAGATATGCCCGGTCTATGCGCTCGTCGGTCGGGTACTTGTCGATGAACGAACCATAGCGAGTGATCGCTTCGCGACGGCGGCCAAGGCGCGAATAAGACCCTCCGACATATAGCAATGCATCGCGTGCTGAGGGACTCGACGGATGCTGTTCGAGCACTCGTTCAAACCACCTCACCGCTTCTGCGTGATCGCCTTCGATCGAATACAGCCGTCCGATGCGTATCGCAGCATCCGGAGCGCTCGCTCCGTCGGGGTAAAGTGCCAAGATCGCCTCCAGATGAAGACGGGCATTACGAGTGTCCCGTTCTGCTTGATAAATGTTCGCCCGGCGGAGATGTTCACTCTCCGGCAGCGGAAGGAGCCGTCCGTCGGGCCCCGCATCCAACCGGTCTAGTTCCCTGACCGCGATAATCGCGGCGTCATCGGGCCGCAATGCATCGGTTGTCGCATCGAGCAGTTCGCCAAAGATCTGCCAGGCGCGTTCGACCTGGCCGAGGCCGAGATATGCTTGACCGAGCAGGGCGGACGCGTCCCGTGTGTCGCCAGACCGGACCCGGAGCGGAGATGTCGTTAGAAGGCGGACAGCCTCCGCGAAACTGCCCGTCGCCACATGATTGCGGGCCATGCTGAAGGAGGCTGTACCGCCAGAGGGCGTTTCGAGCGAAGTAAGCCGAAACTCGGAAAGATAGAGGCGCTCGAGCATGAGGTTACCGGTTGCGCGCCCGATCTGCGCCATCCGCCGAACTGCTTCGGTCCGGGTTGCAGACTCCTTTTTCGGCACCCGTGACAGATGAGCGAGGGCGGCACTCGGTCGGGCCTCATTTTCCGCAATGATGCCCACATCGAAGTCCGAGGTAACCGGGGTTTCGAAGGCGTGCGTGTGTGAAACTATTATCGCGATGAGCAGTGCAGTGAAAAACCGGGGCATCAAACCGGATTTTAGCAAAGTTCAAAGCTTTGCGATAAAATCACGGCGGAGCCTATGCCCGCCACTCTTCTAAGCGGAAAAAAGATCGCCGATGAGATAAAAGCCGAGGTCGCAGCCGAGGTTGCCGACCTTCGCGAGGTGCACGGCATTTCGCCGTGCCTCGTCGCGGTGCGAGTCGGCGAGGATTCCGCCTCAGCGGTGTACGTCGGCAGCAAGGTCAAGACCGCACACGAATTGGGCATCGTTTCGGAACACGTGCACCTCGACGCCGATGTATCCCGGGAGAAACTGGCGGCGTTAATCGGCGAATTGAACTCGCGTAACGATGTCGACGGTATCTTGATCCAGCTTCCCTTGCCAAAGCACCTCGACGAGCGCGCTCTCCTTGAACTTGTCGATCCGGCAAAGGATGTTGACGGCTTTCATCCGGTGAATGCGGGCAGACTGGCATTAGGATATTCGTCACTGGTTCCGTGCACGCCGGCCGGGGTGATCGAGATCCTTCAGAGGTCGGGAATAGAGATCGCGGGCAGGAGAGCCGTGGTCGTCGGCCGGAGCCATATCGTTGGTAAACCATTGGCACTATTGCTGTTAGCTGAGAACGCCACGGTCACGATATGCCATTCGCGAACGCGCGACCTGGCCGGCGTCACCCGTGAGGCCGACATCCTAATCGCCGCGATAGGCCGCGCCGGGTTTATTGGCGAAGATCACATCGGCGAAGGCTCGACCGTGATCGATGTCGGCATCAACACGGTCAGCGATCCTGACGACGCACGATCACTATTCGACGGCGAAGAGCTCGAGAAACGGCTGGCAACGATCGGTCGCCGAGGTTCGACCTTGGTCGGAGACGTCAACCCGACGGCCGCAATGCGCAAAGCGAGGGCTTACACGCCCGTGCCCGGCGGTGTCGGCCTGCTTACGGTCGCGATGCTGATGAAGAACACCGTGACGGCGGCAAGGATGAGACGAGGTATTCGGGACTGACATCATTTTATGGAGACGCTATGAACTTTGAAGACTATCAGACGGACGCGAGCGCGACGGCGCATTATCCGCGGCGGCTAAACAATATCGAATACGCAACGCTGGGATTGGCCGGCGAGGCAGGCGAGGTTGCGAACATCGTAAAGAAGATACAGCGCGACCACGACGGCGTTCTCACCGACGAGGTCCGCCTAAAACTCAAGGACGAGCTTGGCGACGTGCTCTGGTACATATCGGCATGCGCAGATGAACTGGGTCTTCAACTGACCGAGATCGCCGAATACAACATCCGCAAGCTGGCAAAACGGCACGACCGGGCGGCGTGATGCTAAAGGTCGGCCTCACAGGTTCGATCGCGGTCGGCAAGTCGTTCGTTTGCAATGTGCTCACCGAGCTTGGCTGTCACGTGCTCGATGCCGATCAAACCGCCCGCGATGTGGTGGAGCCGGGAACGACCGGCTATCGCCGTGTGGTGGAAACCTTCGGCGCCGGGATCATCCGAAATGACGGCGCCATCGACCGGAAGCGTCTCGCCGAGATCGTTTTTGCTGACGACGCAAAACGGCAGAAGCTCGAAGCAATAATTCACCCGCTCGTCATCGAAGCTCAGGACCAGTGGCTGCAGGGTGTTGAGACGACCGACCCGAACGGGATCGCTGTCGTTGACGCCGCGTTAATGATCGAATCGGGCGGATACAAACGGTTCGATAAACTCGTTGTTGTGTGGTGTCGGCCTGAGATACAATTGCAACGCCTCATGAGCCGTGATCGCCTGTCCGCCGTTGCCGCGAAAGAACGCATCGCGGCACAGATGTCGCAGGACGAAAAGAAACTCTTTGCCGACCATCTGATCGACACGTCAGGTTCATTTGGATCGACCAGACGGCAAACGATGGCCGCATTCGAGAAACTTCGGGCCAGTTATGCTCAGGACACCGACCATCCTAATACTGATCTCGCTTCTGGTCGGTAGCTGCGCACAGATCCAACGCCCACCGGTCGAACCTTTCTACGCCGACAATCCACCCCCGTTAAAGCAGGAGCTGCGCTGGAGCAACGGTAAGATGCCGAAAAGCTTTGACCCGGCGCGGGCAACCGCGGCGCCTGAGACCGACATTGTCAGGGCGATCTACGAAGGCCTGACCGAGCTCGACAGCACGACGCTGACCGAGGTTCCGGCGGTGGCCGAACGATGGGAATCGGCAGACGACGGGCGGACCTGGACCTTCCACCTTCGTCAGGAGGCTCGATGGACCGACGGTGAACACGTTACGGCCGCCGACTTCGTTCGCGCATGGCGGCGTCTGCCCGAAAAGGCTATTACGTCGCCGCTCTACCGAAGCATTGCGGCCCCCCGAGTCCGGTCGCCGGAACCGACCGAGTCGGAGGCCGACGCATTCGAACGGTTGTCGCCGGGCTCGGCGCCCGACCCCAACGTCGAACCGGCTGTACCGTCAGGGACATCCGACCTGG
>CAZSOE010000015.1:1065-15905 GCA_964608335.1 uncultured Chloracidobacterium sp. | reverse complement strand
TCACCGTCGAAACCGTAACAGCCCACAAGCGCCTGGCCCGCGAAGAGGTCGCGCGGGCCAATTACAGCCGATTTATGCCCGAATACGTCGTAAAACAGCTTCTCGAAAACCCCGATTCGTTCCGCCTCGGCGGGGCAACGCAGCTCATCACGGTGCTCTTCGCCGATATTCGCGGGTTTACCTCGTTCGCCGAGGACGAGGATCCCGAGAAGGTCGTCGGGCTGTTGAACGAATACTTTTCCGCGATGTCAGAGATCATCTTTGAGCATGGCGGAACTCTCGATAAATACATCGGCGACGGATTGATGGCGCTGTTCGGCGCGCCGACCGCGTCGCCCGACGATGCGCGCAACGCCGTGCGCGCCGCTGTCGCGATGCAGCAGCGCATCGCAACGCTCAATCCGGAACTTGTGGCCGCCGGCTTTTCGACTGTCGCAGTCGGCATCGGTCTTCATACCGGCGACGCGACCGTTGGTTACATCGGTTCCGACCAACGATCGGAATACACCGCGATCGGCGACACGGTAAACCTCGCGTCGCGTCTTGAATCGAACACCGCCGGCGGGCAGATACTAATTAGTGAGGCAACGGCGCAGGCGGCCGGTGCCATCTTTCCCTTGACGAAGCGCGATGCGCTTACCGTCAAGAACCGGGTACAGCCCGTAGAGGTCTATGAAGTAGATTGGCGATAATTCTGATTGGAACGTGTGACCGATTAGGAATATAATTACTGGACTTCTTCGTTATGCTGAAGATCTCGTCACTCAAAAAACTGGTAACCGACTCGATGGCGATAGACCTCGGGACGGCGAGTACTATTATCGCCGTCAAAGGTCGCGGCATCGTGCTCGATGAACCGTCACTTGTCGCGATCAACGAGATCACCGAAGAGATAGTCGCGTTCGGTCAGGAAGCCGCTGAGATGATCGGCCGCGAAGGTCGTGACATCAGCGTAAAGGCGCCGTTGATAGGCGGTGTGGTCGCCGACTTTGAACGCACGAAAAAGATGCTGTCGCACTTCGTGCGCAAAGCAAAGACCGGCGGCTCGAACATCTCGCTTCAGGCCGTGATGGGAATGGTGTCGGACGTAACGCATGTCGAACAGCGTGCGTTGCTTCATGCCGCGGACGATGCGGGCGTCGGTAAAGTTTTTATGATGGAGGAAGGGCTGGCCGCCGCGTTTGGCGCGGGCGTTCTGCCCACCGACAAGCGTGCCTCGGCCGTCGTCGATATCGGGGCCGGTACGACGAACATCGCCATTATCGCCAAGGGATCGATAGTTCACTCTACGTCACAGCGTTTTGGCAGTGGGGCGATAAACGAAAGTCTCGCGACCCATCTTCGCCGTCATCGCGGGTTGCAGGTGGGTGAAGAAACGACCGAGCTGCTCAAGACAAAATTTGCCTCGACCTTCCTGCCCGAGGACATCTCGAAGTCGATCGAGGTCCGCGGCCGCGACGTACAGACCGGCAGCCCGGCCGCCGTCGAGATCACAGCAGGCGAGGTCTTCCCGATCGTTGAATCGATCGTCCGCCGCATCGCCGTCCTTGTAAAAGACACGCTGACCGAGCTCAGGCCCGAGGTCGCGGCCGATATTTACGATCGCGGTGTCATCCTGACAGGCGGCGGGGCGTTGCTTGACGGTCTTGACCAGTACATGCGCTCCTTCATCAACCTGCCCGTCACCATCGCCGACGAACCCCGTTACGCGACCGTAAACGGCCTGATCAAGATGTTCGACGACGAAAAGCTGCTCGAACGCGTCCAGCGCAACGAGCTCGGCGTTCTGCAGAATGCCGAGATCCCCTTCGAAGTCTGACACCCCAAATTACCCGGAACTAATAACTCAAGGACGCGTTGTCACGTGTGATATTCTAGGCTGTTAGCATGCAGCTTACGGACCTCATACCGACGCTCGGCGGCCTGCGAAATGTCTTCGACATCGCGCTGGTCTTTGTCATCGTCTATGTCGTCCTTAAGCTGCTTCGCGGCACTCGTGCGGTGCCGACCATCGTCGGAATAATCATCCTCTTCGGTCTCTATTTGCTCGCAGTCAAGCAGGAATTGGCGACGTTGGAGCTCGTGCTGCGAAGCGCTGTCGCACTGCTCCCGATCGCCATCATCGTTCTTTTTCAGTCCGAGATACGTCAGGCGCTGATCTACTTCGCAAACCGGCTGAGATTTCCGATCCTGAAGCGCCAGCGCGGGCAATTCGGCGGAAGTGTTTATGACGAGATCGTTTTGGCAGTGACGACCCTTGCGACCGAAAAGACCGGCGCGCTGATAGTGATCGAACGCAACGTCGGATTGCGAAATTTTGTCGACGCGGGCGTTCAGCTCGACGCCCGCATTAGTTACGACCTGCTGGTGTCGATCTTCAATCCGACAACGCCGCTGCACGACGGCGCGGTGGTCATCCAGAACGAACGCATCGCTGCCGCCTCAGTCTTTTTGCCGCTTACAAAGAACCCGGAAGTCTCACGCGAGCTCGGCACGCGCCACCGCGCCGCCATTGGGATCACCGAAGGTTCTGACGCGATCTCGATCGTTGTTTCCGAGGAGAGCGGTCTGATCACGTACGTCGAAGCCGGTGCAGTGCATCGCAATATCGACGCGACGCAGCTGCGCCGGGCTCTGCTCGCCGCGCTCGACATTCCGCTTATCGAATCTCGCAAGCCTCTTGCCTCCGAGGGCGCCGAAACGACAGAGGTGATCTGACGATGACGGGCGCTCTGTACGCAAAGCACATTGTTCGCAAAGTGTTCCTCGAGGATTGGGGTCTGAAACTAACCGCGCTCGGTATAACCCTTGGGCTGTGGTTTATGGTTACCGGTCTCGCCACGCCGACAACCAAGCGGCTGATCATTCCGCTGAACCTGAGCATCGCGAGCAATGCGCAGGTAATGAATCCGCCGCGCGAGGACGTCGAGGTCGAGATCAGCGGAGATAAGCGCGACATTGACCACCTCAACCGGGGCGAGCTGGCCGCAACGGTCGACCTGACCGACCGCTCGCCCGGTGAACACGTCGTCTCGCTGACACCGGATACCGTTTTTGTTCCGCTGCCGCAGGGTGTAAAGGTCGTCGAGGTCGCCCCAAGCCGCATCGCCGTCCGGCTCGAAGCGGTTGAAGAAAAGGACCTCGAGGTCCGAGCGATCTCACGGGGCGCGCCCGCCGCCGGCTTCGAGGTTTACAGCACTTCGGTCCTGCCGCCGAACATTCGCGTCCGCGGGCCGGTCAGCATCGTCCACACGCTCGAATTCGTCCAGACCGAGCCGGTAAACCTTGCCGGAAAAAAAGACGACTATACGGCCCGGCAAGTGGTCGTAACCTCACCAAACCCGCAAGCCGCCGTCCTAAATACCTTTGTAGATGTGGTTTACCGCATCGGTGAACGCCGTGTCGAGCGAATGTTCACGACCGATGTCCTCGGCCACCCCGACAAGCGCGCGACCTTCATCGTCTATGGCCCGCGTTCGGTGGTAGCCAAACTACGAGCCGAATTGCTCGTCGTCGATATGGTCCGCGACGACACGGGTACCGATTCTCCTCGCGTTCTGCTTCCGTCAGATCTTAAGGATCAGATCGAGGTTAGAGAATTGAGACTCGTGGGCGGCCGAGGTTAGTAGATGCTGAACGTATACTCAACAAGCCTGACTACCGAAACAGCTTTACCGCCAACTTTTTTTGGTTCGAACTGGATCTTTTTGGCCGCTGCAACTGCCTGTTGATCGAGTCCGTCACTGAGTCTTTTTATCGGTAGCACGAACTCGACCCGCCCACTGGCGCCGAACAAAACTGCCAAGTGAACGGTCCCCTGCACGTTGTTCCGCCTCGCAGAATCTGTGTATCCCGGCCTGGGCTTGGTCAGAATTCGAAGCGGGGTAGTGTTTGGATCGTCCTGCACCGGTGGCTTTGGCGTGGATCGATCTCGAATGGACCATGCGTAGATAGCCTCCGTCGCTTCATGCATTTCGTCAACAAGCCCGCGGTTAGGATGGTCCTTGCACCGTTCTTTCCCTGTTTTCAGTACATCGAGAGCTTCCTTGAGGAAACTAGCGTGCTCCGCGATCGCCGAATCCCCTTTCAATTCTCTGCTGAGGCGCGCGATGTATATATCTGCGAGAAGGATGTAGCCCTGTGGATAACCCGGATCGAGGTCAATGAGCTTTCTGGCATCAGATTCGCCGGCATCCAGTTTCGCGGAACGCGTGTACGCGACGCCTCGAAAGTAATAGGCATTCTTGTTGGTCGGATCGACCTGGATAGCTTTTGACGCCGCGCTTTGTGCTTTAGAATTATTCCAGGCCAGAAGATAGATGTAAGCTAGATTCGACTGGAACTTCGAGTTGGTGGGCGAGAGCTTTGCGGCCTGTTCAGCATTTTTTCTAGCGTTTTTTGGATCTTGTCGCTCGACATAAGCAAGAGCCAGGCAGTGCCACACTTCAGAGTTAGTCTTATAAAGGCGGTCTTTCTTTGCAGTTTCCAGAGCCGTAACTGACTCGGCGTACCGCCCTTCGCGGCACAAATCCAGGCCAGGATGGCCGGCTGGCTGAGCCGCAGTGAACGCACTGGCCGCACTGATGGTGGCTACGGTCGCAGCGAGAATTCGGAGACGCATAGCTCTACGATTCTAAAACTTTGCTAGGTATTGCTCAACGTCCTTCCGCATTTCATCCGTTAGCTCGTGTTTCGCCGCATAGTGTTTCGCACGGTAATTAGGTAGTAGAGGGCTTAATTTCCGGTCGAATTCTGCAAATTGTTCCTGAGTATAAAACTCGTCGTCGTCGCCGTACAGATAGAAGGTCTCGGCTGCAAATGGCTTGTAGATCGGGTTCGTGTCGAGGTCGCCGGGAATGCCGCCGCAAACGCCGACAATGCCGGTGAGTACATCAGGGTAAGTGAACGCGAAGCGAAAATTCAGCGCGCACGCTTGCGAAAACCCGAACAAAAACACCTGTCTGCGATCGACAAGGCCGTCGCCTGCGAGTCGTTCTATCACGTCGACGATAAACTTGTGATGCAGCCGGATGTGCGGCTCGGGGTTCTCGGACGAGAGCCAGCCGTAGCCCGTGCGGTAGCCGCCGTCGCCGGTGGGCCGGTAATGCGGATGGGGTGCCTGCAGCGATGCGATGACAAAATGGTCGGGCGCAACAAGCCGCGCCTCGCGCATCATATACCGTTTGTGCGCGCCGTAACCGTGTACGGCGATCAGCAGCGGCGCGTTCAGGGCATGTTCAGGGACGTAGAGGTCGTAGTAAAGATCGATCGCCGCGGTGATCGACAGGTCAGTTTCGAGCATACTGTCAGAACCGCCTGCGTAGCGGGCGGCCGGTTCGATTATCTCGATTGTTGAGAAACTTCTCTAGCCGCCGCGCCAACGAACTGGCCACCCGCTTACGCAGGCGGTTCTGACTACTTCACTCGATACAACACATACACGCAGCCGCTCTTCAGCGGCCTGCATTCGATCAGCTCAAGGTCGATGTGGCGTGGCATCTTGTGGAATGCCGGAATGCCGGAGCCAAGCACGATCGGATGAATGTTGAACCCGACTTCGTCGACAACACCCGCCTCAAACAGTGTCGCCGCGAGTTCTCCGCCGCCCATTACCATTATGTCCTTGCCCGCCTCCTGCTTGAGGGCCCGCACGAACTCGCCCGGATCCGCGTTCACGATCTCATAACCGCCTCGTTGGCCCGGCTCGAGACTGCGGGAAAAAACGACGGAGCGCATGCCGCCCTTCATCGCCTCGGCCTTCTTTAGGTCTTCCTCGGAAAAGTTAGCGACCGCTGTGCTCCACGTCTTCCTGCCCATCAGCATCACGTCGAACCGCGGCCACATCTCCTTCATTATCTCCATCGCCCCGGGGTCGTGGATCAACCAGTCCACCGCACCATCCTCTCGCGCAAGGAACTGGTCAAGACTCGTCGCGCCGCCGTAAACAACTTTTCGCATAGATCACCTCCCCATCGCGGCAATTCTATCCCGTCCGTTCAGCCCGCGTCTTGGCGTTTTTTGACATCTCAGCGGTCTCTGCGTATCCCTCGGCGCCCTCTGCGTTAGAATAGGATCTCAACGCAGAGGCCGCAGTGCTCTCGCGGAGCACGCCGAGGCTATTCAAACATCGACCGGCATTCACCTGGCGATGTCGCCGTCTTCTTACGAAATTGTTTGTAGAACCGGCTCAGATCGTTGTAGCCGACCTCGCCCGAAATATCGATGATCTGATGCCCAAGCTGCAGGCGGAAGGTCGCCTCGGCGACGCGCAGGTGATGAAGATATCCGCTCGGGCTCATGCCGTAGTCGCGCTTGAACGTCCGGGTCATGTGCTCATGCGAGACCTTGAGCCGTTCGGCGATCCGCGCAATGCCAGGCTCACCGAGATAATTCTCGTCGATCAGCTTCTTGCACCGCACGGACAAAACGGACGGGCGGGTATTGATCTCGATCGATCGCCTGTCAGAGGCAAGCTTCAAAACCTCGGCCGCCTGGCCAGGGCTGGTAAACTCGCCCTCAAACCGCGTCTCGAACAGTACCGGATGATCAGGCAGCCCGTCGAGCGGTCGGATGTCCCCGACTCCTGCGACCGTGCCGCGGACCTTGCGAAGGAACGGCCTCACGAGTGAGAAACTCGGATAGAATACGCCGAATCGATCTCTCGCCGGCCTGACCTTTTTTCCGTCCGAATAAAAGAAATACTCGCCGCTCTCGAGCTCGATCACCTCAAGCAGC
The DNA here is from genome assembly GCA_964608335.1 of uncultured Chloracidobacterium sp. GTDB lineage: Bacteria > Acidobacteriota > Blastocatellia > Pyrinomonadales > Pyrinomonadaceae > OLB17. The sequence goes on along the minus strand of CAZSOE010000015.1, from coordinate 9,170 downwards.
CACCCGCGCCCGAAAACAAAAACCGACGCACCCTCGCCATCGATCTCGATCCGATCGCTAATGGCATACCCGCCGTCGCCGAGCACTTTCATTTACAAGGATTATTTCAACGCAAATGCGCAAAGACCGCAATGGCAAAAGCTATTTCCTTGCGTTTCTTTGCGGCCTTTGCGTCTTTGCGTGAAAGGTCCTACTGCTTTTTCTCGTCCGGGATCGGCCTGAACTTCAGCGGCGGCAGTGAAAATGTTGCCTTCGACACATCTTTGCCCAGCAAATAATCGACCGCTATCTGCTGCACTTCGGGCTGTGTGAATGTGCTCTCGTGGCCGGCGTTGCCGATGATGATGTGCGTCGAGGTTCTAAAAGTACGCCGGATCTCGTCGGCCTGGAAGGGCGGCGTGTTATTGTCCCGGTCGCCGCTCACGAAAAGCGTCGGCACTGAGGTGCGGAGCGGCGAGCGATATTCATCGCCGAGGTCGATGCCTGTATCGGTGACGCCCGGAACGTTGAACTGGAAAAAGTTGACCATGTCGCCCATGATCGATCGCTTTGCTTCGCGCTCGATCTGCGCTCGCCTCGCTTTGCTCGCGCCCGAAGCCGAGTCCACCATCAGCGTCATTACCGGAACGCCCTGGCCGAGCTGGTTATACCGTCGCTCGGCAAACTGTTTCAGGATCGAATAGTCGCCGCGGTCCATCGTCACGAACCACGCCGGGAAGATCGGCAGATCGTTGGTATCGCCGAGGTCGCGCATTATCAGGTATCGAAGGCCGTAATCGCTGATCGTGATCTCGACCGGTTTATTCCCGCGGCGGTCGTTGATGGTCACCTTCGCGGGTTCCTTTGCAAACTTTTCCATCACGCGCTTCAGCGTTGCATAAATGTCCGGCGCGTGTCGCGCGATCTCCGGGTCGGCGGCCGCGAGCTTGGCCAATCTCCGTAAGCTCGCGTCCGATGTCATCGGCAGCTTCTCGGTGTGATCGGGACCTTCGCTGCCAAAGACGACGGCCCGCTCGATGGTCGTACTGTGATACCTGAGGCATGCGAATGTCAGGTGCGTGCCGTAGCTAAAGCCGACAAGATTGACCTTCTCGGCGCCGAGCGCTTTGCGAATGTCGTCAACATCGTGCGCGCTTTCGCGGCTGTTGTAACCCGTAAGATCGACGCCCTGCGCGCGAAAGAAGTCGGCCGCGGCCTTAAACCGCCGGGCGAACTCGCGGTTCGCCGCCTCGCGGTCGGAAAAGATATTCAAGGGCATTGATTCGGTCGAGATCTGCGTGAGCATCGGCCGCGACCGGCCTACGCCGCGCTGGTCGAGCAATATGACATCACCGACCTCACGGAGTTTCTGAAAGGCGTCGAAATACTCTTTGACCTGTGCAAGGTTCAGCGGCGACGAACCCGGACCACCATCCAGGTAAATCACCGGATACCCGGGCTTCGTGGCCGTGCTCTTCATCCGGACGAACACCAGCTCGACGAGTCCGCTCGTCGCTTTGATCCGGTTCTCCCTGACCATCAGGTGCCCGCGGTCGATGGTCACCTCGACGCCGTGCATCGTCGTCGTGATCGGCTCCCACCACAGGTCGCCGAGTTGACGCTGCGGCGTTTCCTGTGAAAACGCGGTCTGGCAGAGCAATATCGTGAGCAGGAAAACCACTTTTTTCATAGAAACATCCCTGCGGGCACACCTCGCCCCTAAACTCGGGAAAGTATAATAATAGAACACCGTGCGGGCCTCGCTCATGACACTCCCGGTGGCCTTCGCCGCACGTGTTTTAAGAACATTTTCCTGAGAAAAGACGTAATTCCAAACGAAAAAGTTCCCGGTACTTTGCTGGAGGAAAAGCCAAACCTATGCGTAAACGCTTCTTGACCGTTACCGCCATTTTTCTGTCTTTCATCCTGTCGCTGCCGCCTGTCGGACTGGCGCAAACCGGTGCCGCGGTGCAGCCGGCCGTCGCCTCGAAGTACGAAAAGGCGCTGGCCGAGATCGAATCGAAAACCGAAGCGCGCCGCAAGGAGCTTGGCATTCCCGGAATGTCGCTCGTGATCGTCAAGGACGACGAGATCATCTTCCTGAAAGGCCTCGGCTACAAGGACTTTGAGAACAAAGTGGCCGTCACGCCGGACACGCAGTTTGCGATCGGCTCGGCGACAAAGGCTTTTACCGCTTTATCGGTCCTAATGAGCGCCGACGAAGGCAAGCTGTCGCTCGACGACAACCCGAAGAAATTCCTCCCGTATTTCAAGATGTACGACCCCGAAACGGCAGCGAATATTACTATCCGCGATCTGCTCAGCCACACGTCCGGGCTCAACCGCACCGACCTCGCGATGATCACCGGCAAGCTGAACCGCGCCGAGTTGATACAAGTAGCCGCGCAGGCAAGACCGACTGCGAAGCTGCGCGAAAAGTTCCAATACCAGAACCTTATGTTCACCGCCGCCGGTGAAGTTGTCGCCGAGGTGCAGAAAAAGCAGTGGGAAAAGTTCATTCCCGAACGCGTCTTCAAGCCGTTGGGCATGACGAATTCGACGATGCTCATCAGCCAGATGGAGAAGTCGAAGGACCACTCGCTCGGTTACATCTACAACTTTGACACCAAAGAGACCAAGAAGCTTCCGTATCGACCGATCGACCAGGTCGCTCCGGCGGGATCGATCAATTCGAGCGCGCGCGATATGGCCGAGTGGCTGCGCTTCGTGCTTAACGGTGGCACAGTCGGCGGCAAGCGCCTTGTGTCGGAAAAGAACTTTGCCGAATGGATCAAGCCGCAGATGAAGATCTCAGGCGCGATGGACTACGGTTTGGGCTGGTTTCTGCAAAAGTGGAACGGCCTTACGGTCGTACAGCACGGCGGCAATATCGACGGGTTCAACTCGATGGTCGCAATGATCCCCGAGAAGAAGATCGGCTTCGTCATGCTCACGAACGTCAGCGGTTCGTCGCTTGGCAATGAGCTGATGCCGATCGTCTGGTCGAACCTGATCGAGATGCCGAAACCGCCCGCCGAGACGAAGCTGCCTCTTCGCAGCATGCAGCTTCTCGCCGGCAGCTACGGCACGCCCGAACGCACTGTCGAGGTAAAGATCGACGGCGAGGACCTCGTGATCATCGTGCCCGGTAATCCGCCGCACAAGCTTATCCGCACCGCACCGCGTACCTTCCGCGCCGATGGTTTGCCCGACGGCTTTGGCGCAAAATTCACGCCCGAGACCGGCGACGCGCAGGAACTGGAACTTATCCAGCCGCAAGGCAACCGCAAGCTCGCGCGCCTGAACGCACCGGTCGCGAGCGATCCAAAGGAACTCATCGGCCGCTATGAATTTACCGACGCCGGCCTCGCCGCCGAGGTCAAAGAGACAGACGGCAAGGTTACGTTCGCGGTCGCCGGTCAATCGGCATATCCTATGGTCACCAGGACGAAGGACAGTTACGCTTTTACCGGCCTGCCCGACAGTTTCACCCTGCGGCCCAAACGCGATGCCGCAGGCAAGATAGTCGGCCTCATAACCGACCAGCCCGGCGCCACCGTCGAATGGAAGCGCCTTGAAGGCGAGACGAAGGTTGCGATCACCGTCGATGAGCTCCAGCGAAAGGCGATCGATGCCGCTGGCGGCGAGGCGGCATGGCGGCGGCTGACGAGCCGCGTCGTCGAATCGGACATCGACCTCGAGAACCAAGGCGTTCAGGGAAAGTCGGTCTCATACGCCAAGGCCCCGAACAAAAACGCGAGCACGACCACTATGACCGCGCTCGGCAAAACGATCGCCACCGGATGGGAGTACTTTGACGGCACCGACGGCGCCCAGAGCTATTCGTTCTCGCAGGCCGATAAGTACTCGGGCAAGATGCTCGAGGACGCCCGCCTCGGCGCCGATTTTTACGGGATGCTCGATTGGAAGTCGAAGTATAAAAAGATCGAGATCACCGGGACCGGCAAGGTCGGCGATGAAGATGCTTATATCGTTTCGTTCGAGCCGGAAAAAGGCACGCCGTTCAAGGAGTATTACTCGACCAGGACGTTTCTCCTGCTTCGGCGCGAGGGCGTCATACCGTCGAGCACCAGCCCCCAATCGCTGCCCTACACGGCAACCTTTAGCGATTATCGCGATGTTGACGGCGTGAAATACCCCTTCCGCACCGTTAACAACTCGGTCTCGAACGGCAACATCGTCACCGTGGTGAGATCGGTAAAACATAACGTGGCGATCGACGATAAGGTTTTTGGGCCGCAAAAGAAGTAATTTTGCTTCACCTCGGCCGGAACGTTTGCTAACATGGTGGAAACACGCACGGGACCCCCGAATCCCGGACCACTCGAATTACGGGGAGTTGTATTCGCGCTTGACACGCACTAAGCGACTTAAAATTCAACGAATAGTGCAGCACTGGTTGTTCCGCTACGGTCTGGCCGTCGTATTGTTTGCGGCGGTGCTGGGCCTGTCGATCATGCTGCGCGAACTCGGTGTTCGGTTAAATTTGACGATACCCGTGATACTCGCACTGGTTGCGACGGCGTGGTACGGCGGACTCGTGCCGGGCATCTTGATCGGTGTGCTGTTCCAAGCCACGACGATCTACTTTACGCCCGTTGCTCCCGATTCAACTGTCGCGCGGACAGCGTTCATGCACTTCAGCGTCTTCTCGCTGTATGTCTTTCTCGCGTTCGTGATCAGCGGCGTTCGCCGCATCCAGCACCGTCTTCGCGAGCAGCGCGACATGCTGCACGTCACACTCTCGAGCATCGGCGACGCGGTCGTTACGACCGACACGACCGGACGCATCAACTTCATGAACGGCGTTGCCGAACGGATGACCGGCTGGCAGCTAAGCGAGGCTGAGGGCCGGTCGCTCGACGATGTCTTTCAGATAATGAACGAGCAAACACGCGAGACGGTGCCAACGCCCGTCGACAAAGTGATCGAAACAGGCGGTGTCGTCGGCATGGCCAATCACACGGTGCTTCGCTCGAAGGACGGCCGCGAGATACCGATCGACGACAGCGCGGCGCCAATACGCGACGGTGACGAAGTAAAGGGAGTCGTACTCGTCTTCTCGGACGTCACCGAGCGCAAGGCTGCCGAGCGAGCGCGGCGCGAGAGCGAGATAATGCGCCGCATCGTTGCCGCGCAGGAGGGCGAGCGGCTGCGCATCGCACGCGATCTGCATGACCAGCTCGGCCAGCAGATGACCGCGCTACGGCTAAAGGTCGAATCCTTCGCCGAACGGTGTCGCGAATATGCCGGCCTTTCGCCCGAGATCGACGAGTTGCAGCAGGCGGCAAACACCATCGATCGCGACATCGGATATCTTTCGTGGGAGCTCAGGCCGACCGAGCTCGAGGAACTCGGACTCGAGAACGCACTCAGCACATTCGTGCGCGAGTGGTCGCGGCAATATTCGATCGCCGCTGAGTTTATGATGAGCCGAGCCGAAGGCGAGAGACCGGCTTCGGAGATCCGCCGCCTCGACCAGCACGTCGAGACCAATCTGTATCGCATCGTGCAGGAAGCGCTGAACAACGTCGTTAAGCACTCAGGCGCGCAGAATGTCAGCGTCCTCCTGCAGCACGCCGAACAGCACACCACTCTTATCATCGAGGACGACGGCGCCGGCTTCGAGGGCGGCGATATCCACACGACCGAAGGCGGCACCTTCCATCCGCCCAGTATTCCGGCCCCTTCCGATCTCGCCCGGCCTGACGCCGCCGACGCACCTATCCCGATGCCGGCCGGCCTCGGCCTCATCGGCATGCACGAACGAGCCTCGCTCCTCAAAGGCTCGCTCCAAATAGATTCCCGCCCTGGTGCCGGCACCACCATCCTCGCCCGGATTCCCGTCCACTGACTGGAGCGGCGAGCATCCGTGCTTGCCCGCCGGGAACGCGGGCATCCCTGCCCGCCCGTAATATGGCTATCAGCGTATGTTACGATTAGCCACTATGAAAAACTTGATTGCGGTCTTGCTGCTTGCGTTGCTTCTCGCCGGCCCCACATTTGCTCAGGCCGAGCTTGAGAAGTATGTGGGCCAATATCAGCTAACGGGTCTTCCTTTAGTGCTCGCCGTCTCGGTTGATGGTGGCAAGCTGTGGGGCCAGGCGACGGGTCAGTCGAAATTCGAGCTCGAGCTGGTCTCGCCCGACAAATACGCCGTAAAAGGCGCTCCGAGCGCGATCACGCTCACGTTTCAAAAGGACGCGAGCGGAGTTGTTACCGGCTTGACGCTAAACCAATCGGGCACGGACGTGGCGGCGCCAAAGATCAACGCGTCGACCGAAGCGCCGCGTGACAAGTCGCCGCACAAGAGCCAATTCGTCACCGCGAACGGCATCAAGCAAAACTATCTCGACTGGGGCGGCACGGGCGAGGTGATAGTGCTGCTCGCGGGCTTTGGCAACGACGCGCACATCTTTGACGAGTTCGCACCGGCGTTTACCGATAAGTATCACGTCGTAGGTCTGAGCCGCCGCGGCTTTGGCGAGACCGACCGTCCCGCGACCGGTTACGACACGGCGACCCGCGTCGAGGACATACGCGCGTTTATGGACGCCTTACAGATCACGCGTGCCGTCCTCATCGGCCACTCGCTCGCCGGTGATGAAATGACGATGTTCGCCACTCTCTATCCAAAACGCGTATCAAAGCTCGTCTATCTCGACGCCGCATTCGACCGCACAATGCTCTTCTCATGCGATGAGCAGCTCCCGCCCGAGATCGCGCCGCCATCCGCCATCCGCTTGTTTCGCGAGGCCAGAAATTGCCCCGGCTGGCAGGATATGGTCGTCAAAGACATGCCCGCACCCGAGATCTATAACGTCCAGATCTCGACAATGAAGTCGGCGACGGTCTTCAAACCCGACTACAAAAAGATCCAAACCCCATCACTCGCGATCTACGCCGACCCCGAAGTAATGCAGGCCCAAACAAACCTCACCGGCGAACAACGCAAACGACTCGACACCTACTGGAAAGAAAAACAAGCCCCCAAAACCCGCGCCAGCATGGCGCAGTTTCGCAAAGACATGAAAAACGGCGAGCTGGTCGAAATAAAAGGCGCGACCCACTACGTCTTCGTCGGCACCTACAAAGATCAGGTCATAAAACTCGTCCGCGATTTTCTGTCGAAGTAAATAAAAAACTCCCCTCCTTACGAAGGAGGGGTGGCCCCGATGTTCTTTATCGGGGACGGGGTGGTTCTCTCGCGCGTATCCGGGCGTCTCAAATCTAACTAACTACGGCGTTGCCTTCTTCAAATTCTCAATGATCACATCCGGCTCAGCACTGACTGGAGCGGCAAGCATCCTTGCTTGCCCGTGGGGAACGCGTGCATCCGTGCCCGCAGCGCCGCGCAAACCTACTTGACCAAGGTATTGCTTGCTTTAAGGTTCTCAATGATCACATCCGGCTCGGCGCGTTTTTTGTAATCGGTCTCGAGAAAAGCGTATACGATCTTTCCTTTTTTGTTCACGACATACGTCGCACCGAGCGGCAGCTCGGGCCGCTCCATCGCGTTGTGTTTTGCGATATCGAGCCCTCGCGAACGATATGCCTCGGCCGTCTCCGCCGGCATCTGATAGACGATCCCAAACTTACGCGCCGTCTCCAGGTTCGGATCGCTCAGCACCGTGAATTGCAGCTCATTCTTCTTCGCCACCGCCATCGAAGCATCCGGCGTCTCGACCGAGATCGCCACCAACCGACCCTTCGCCGCCGTAATATCCCCAATCCGCTTCTGCAGATTCCTCAAATAAAGATTGCAAAACGGACACCACGAACCGCGATAAAAAACGATCACCAAACTGCCTTCTCTTAGTAGGTCACCGCTCCTGACCTCCTTCCCAAACGCATCCTTGAGCGCAAACCCGGGCATCATCGCCCCAACATTCAAAGCCCCCCGCGCCGCATCCTCGACCGTCACGATCTTTTCACCGGTCTGGCCACTCTTTGCCTCTTGGCCGCACACTCCAACAACCAACGCCGCGACCAAAAACACCACGTAAACAAACGATGCTCTCATAATGCAGTGATTATACATTTGCTAGGTGCGCCTATTCGTGCGCGGCTTCCATTTTGACCACCACTGTGCCCGCGATAAAGTC
>CAZSOE010000015.1:0-1048 GCA_964608335.1 uncultured Chloracidobacterium sp. | reverse complement strand
TGCAGAGCACGTCGTTTGGGATTCGTGAGCGCTGTGACGATCTCGGCAACAAACCATGCGATCGCCCCATAACCCAGCGCCGCGCGAATGATCTGGTGTGTGAAAGAAAGCTCGGCGATCCCGCTTGCAACTATGTATATGTCCATCACGAGGATGGCCGTGTTCACAACGATGGGAAAAATGTCGCGGAGGATCGCCTGTTTCCACGAGATACGTGTCTCGGTCTCATTGTCGAGCACGATGATCTTCATCACGTGCTTGCCGAGGGTTTTCCCGTAAAGTCCGTGGCCGACGATGCTGTATAGCCAACCGAGAGGATAGCTGAGCGCTATCCAGCCGACGCTCAACCAGGCGATTTGTTGGGCGAATACGAGAAGGTCGACAAAGCCGAACGGCAGGAACACGAGACCATCGATTAGCCCCGCCGCAAATCGCGGCCCGACAGTGTCGTATTTGGGATAAGCAGGTGTTATGGCCATGGCCTTTCACCGTTCCGACCTACAGCGTGCGGATATCCGCGTACCGATAGGCCAACGATCTTAAGACAAGACCGCCAACTGCCGTCCGCCGACTGCCAAGTGGGCTTCGCTGTGATCGAAGAGTTCGTCCAGCTCCCGCTCGACCGAGCCGTGGCCGGCGGGGATGGCCTTTACCAACGGCTCGAAGTTGTTGAAATCATAGAGCTTATTGTCGAGCAGGTGGCTGCCGGTCACGTTTGTCATCGCCGTGAGCATCGTCTGGCGGATGTAGGGTGTTTCCTTCTCGAGCTCATTGACCAGCCGCTTGACCCGGGCCCGCTTGAGGTTTGGCTGCGAGCCGCAGAGGTTGCAGGGGATGATCGGGAACTGCTGCTCCTCGGCGTAGGCGGCGATCTCGGATTCCTGACAGTAGGCGAGCGGCCGGATCAGCGTGTTGCGGCCGTCGTCACTCTTGAGGATCGGCGGCATTGCCTTTAGCTGGCCTACGTAGAAGAGGTTCATCAGGAAGGTCGCGATTATGTCGTCGGCGTGGTGGCCGAGGGCGATCTTTGTGCAGCCTTCCTCGACGG
>CAZSOE010000014.1:12330-16291 GCA_964608335.1 uncultured Chloracidobacterium sp. | reverse complement strand
GCTTCGCCGACACCCCGAGTGATCGCGCAGTCCGGCACGCAGCAGGAGCAGTTTCGGATCCCGACGGCCGACGAACAAGCGCTCAATGAGGTCGTGCCGGTGTTTTACGAGCCGCGTGCCCTAGAGGCTCCGGATCCTGGCCGAAATATCTTTGCTTTCTACGAGCCGCCTCCGCCGACGCCATATGTCCCAACGCCTGAGGTGATCGTGACACCAAAGCCTCCGACTCCAACTCCGACCCCGGTCTTCTTTGCGTCAGGGCTCAACGTTCAGAGCGTTTACGCCGGTTCACGGGCGTTTCGACTCGAGGTGAACGGCGACCGATTTACGCCTGAGGCACGCATCTTCTTTAACCAAACCGAGATGCCGACTAGGTTTGTAAGCGCACAGCTCCTGGCGGCTGACATCCCGGCGAACATGATCGCCCAGGAAGGCTCGCGGCAAGTGATGGTCCAGACCTCGGACGGAAGGGCATGGTCCGAGCAGTTGATGCTGAAGGTCCAGGCTCCGCCCAAGCCGACCGTCAATTATATCGGGATGATCGCGCGCTCTCGGTACAACAACGATACTGCGTACTTCGTCGACGCTAGCCGGCCGATCACCCCGAGCAACCAGCCGCCTCCGTTCGGAGCCAGGCTGAGCGATGTTGTCGGCGGACGGTTCCGTCTTATAGATATCGGTCCGACTGAAGTGGTCTTTGAGGACGTTAGTCTTGGGTTCAAACACCGCGTGCCGATCTCGAAGGCCACGGCGACCGCCTCGACAGGTCCGCCGGGCCGTCCTCCGACGGGATTTCCTGACGGCGGAATGGGTGTTCCCGGCTTCCCGGGTATGCCGGTCAACGTGCAGCCGGTCAACCCACAGCAGCCGCGTCCCGCGCGGTCGCCCAACAAAGACGCGGATGACGATGATGGCGATGGCGGCGGCAATTGACAGACAAAGCGAACGCGGGATGACGCTCTTTGCCGTCTTGGCGGTGATGACGATCTTCGCGCTCGGACTGCTCGCCGTTGCGCCGACCGTCCAGCAGGAGGTCCAGCGCGATAAAGAACTCGAAGCGATCCGCCGCGGCGAAGAGGTCGCCGAGGCGATCCGCCAGTTCGTTCTTAACTATCAGGGAAACCGTCTTCCTACCTCGATCGATGAGCTTCTCGACGGCCTTCCGCGAGGCACACGCACACGGCAGATACTCCGGCCCTCGGCAGCGAAAGACCCGCTAAGCGAGGACGGCCGCTGGCGGCTGGTACAGGCCGACGCCGATTCGCTCGCTCCATTCGCCCGTCGTGTGCAGAACTTTAACGGCGGCGTGCTGCCGGCCGAACGCGATCGAGTATTCGACCGCTATAAGATCGTCCTTGTAAATACGATCGCCTCGAGCCTGGACAGCGACGACGAATCAGATGAGGAGCTCGACGATTTTGACATCATGACCGAGAACACGCCCTTCATCGGCGTCGCGAGCCAAAGCCGCGAGCGGTCGTTCATCACCTATTACGGCATCGGCAACCACTCGCGCTGGATATTTACCCCAATGTTCCGAGGCATCGGGCGCAATTACGGTAATCCGGTCGCGCCGGTCCGGCCTCCGACCGCACCTCCTCCTCCGCGGATCCGATAAGTTCTACTTGTAATCGAAAACGATGTTGCAGAACGCCTTGACGCCGACGTCGAGCCGGCTGTCGTCTATGAAGAAATCGGGTGTGTGGTGCGGCGCCGCATCGTTCGGGTCCTTGCCCTTTGGCATTCCGCCGACAAAGAAATAGAACGCAGGCGCTTTCGTTCCAAAATAGGAAAAGTCCTCGGCACCGGTCACCCACGGCGCCACGGTCACATTCTTCTTGCCCGCCGCCTTTTCCAGCGATGGAAGCATTTTCTGCACGAGTTCGGGAGTGTTGTACGTGACCAGCGTCTTGGTATCGATATTGACCTCGACGGTCGCTCCCATGCTCTCGGCGATGCTCTTTGCCGTTTGACGTATCTTTGCATGAACATCCTTTTGCATCGAGCTGTCGAGGGTGCGGATCGTACCGGCCATCGTCAGTTCCTCGGGGATGATGTTCTCACGAACTCCGGCGTTGATGCGCCCGACCGTTATGACGACCGGTGCCGTCGGCAGGTCGGAACGGCGGGCCACGATCATCTGGAGTCCTGTGTAGATCTGTGTCGCTGTGGCGATCGGGTCGATGCCCGCCCACGGATATGCGCCATGCGTCTGGCGTCCCCGGACCTTGATCTCGAACCAATCGCTCGCCGCCATGGTCGCACCCGACGTGTACCGGATCTTGCCTATTTCAGTCTGTGAGTTGATGTGGATGCCAAACACGGCGTCGATCTTCGGGTTGTCCATCACGCCTTCCTTGACCATCAGCGGTGCTCCACCTTCTTCGCCCGTTGGCGGGCCTTCTTCCGCCGGCTGGAAGATGAAGACCACCGTTCCCTTGATCTTGTCCTTCATTCCAGCCAGAACCTCGGCCGCGCCCATCAGCATCGCGACATGCGTATCGTGTCCGCAAGCATGCATTACGCCGACATTTTGTCCGTTAAAGATGGCTCTCTCTTTCGAGGCAAACGGGAGCGAATTGCGTTCCGTCACGGGCAGGCCGTCAAGATCGGCACGCAGGCCGATCACCGGACCGGGTTGCGAGCCTTTCAATATGCCGACAACACCGGTCTTTGCAATCCCGGTTCGAACTTCGATCCCTAGCCGCCGGAGATGGTCTTCGACGTATTTAGCCGTTTTGACCTCGTTGTTGCCGAGCTCAGGGAACTGATGCAGGTGCCTACGCCATTCGACGATCTTCGGCATCAGCCGGGCCGTTGCCTCATCGATCTCGCGGCTCATATCGATCGCCGGGACGCTGACAGAAGAGACGATAACGAGTACGCAAAAAGAGACGATCCTTTTCATAGCAACTCCAGTTTCTGATCTACCGGAATGCTATAGGAAAAGGATCGCAATCTCAATCCGCATGCGCCAGCTAACGCTGCGGTTTCTTTTCGGGCGGTTTCGTTTGAGGTGCGGAATCCGCTTCCACTGGCATATCCGCCAGTCGGCTCCATTCCTGATAAGATCCGTCGTAGAGCCTTACCTTCAGCCCCGCCATTTTGGCCGCGAAGTATGCGACCGTCGCTTGCTGGCCGATATGGCAGTAGGTGACCACAGAATCACCCGAGCCGACGCCGGCGTCCGCGAAAATCCGACGGATCTCGGCGGCCGATCTGAACTTATTTGTTTGCGGGTCGAGAACGCTCGTAAACGGCACGCTGCAAGCGCCCTTGATGCGTCCTGCGCGAGGCTGCCCGCCCGCGTTCGCTCCGCTATAGAATTGCGGGTCACGAGCATCCACGACCTTGACCCCGCGTGAATCCAGGATCGACCGGATCCAGTCCGACTTCGCTACAAGCTCGTCGTTCGCCGATGCCTTGATGCTGCCGGGCTTAACCTTGGGGACCTCGCTCGTGAGTTTTCCACCAGCGGCGACCCATGCCGGCATCCCGCCGTCAAGCAGCGACGCATTGCCGCCGAGACCGAGATAATCAAGTGTGAAGTAAACACGCGTAGTCGGCGAGACCCAATCCTTGCCGAAATAAACGACTATGCGAGAGCTGTTGCTGACATCAATCCGTTCGAACGCAGCCTTCAGCCTCTCGGCCGGCGCCAACTGAAGCGATAGAGCGGATTCCTCGCGGGTGAGCGACAGATCGGCAAGCGCAATGTACCGAGCTCCCGCGATGTGCCCCGCATCGTACTCGTCCTTCGCGCCGACGTGCAGGAGGACGAGGTCCGGCTTTGCAAGATTCTTCTGAAGCCACTCGGCCGTCACGAGCATCGGAGTGGCGGCCGGAGTCTTTTGAGCCCCGGCGGTAAACGTGCTGAACACGAGCGCGAGGCAAATGATCGAGATCTTCATAACCATTGGGTCAATCCCCTTTCGACGCTTCACCATGGCGAAAGGTCGTA
>CAZSOE010000014.1:0-12230 GCA_964608335.1 uncultured Chloracidobacterium sp. | reverse complement strand
AGGACACTTCAATTGCTTCCGAGTCTTGCGAGCTCCGCAAGTTCCGCTAACAGGCGTGCCGGCGATCTGCCGCCGAAAACGCCCGGTGCGCTCGTGTTCACCTGAATAGCAATAGCGATCTTGTGTTCGGGGAAATACATCATGTCCGTAAGGTATCCCGGGAAAAAGCCGCTGTGGCCATACGTCAGACCAGCGGCGGTTTGACGAATGATAGCACCAAGGCCGTATTTTACGTTCGGTCCGAGTTTCGCGGGCACGCCCTCGACCATCAGCGCGGCCATTGCCGGATCGACCGCTTTTCCTTCATAAAGAGCCTTGGCCCAGCGGGCGAGGTCGTGGCCCGTCGAGGCCCAGCCGCCGCCGGTCCATTCGAGCTGCGGATTGACGATGAATTTGCCGTTCTCGATCATCGCGTCCTTACCGCCGAACGGATTGTTCGCTCCGGCGTAGCCCTGAACGACGCCTTTCATCACCGGCCCTTCCTGCGCGATCGTGTCGTCGAGCTTAAATCTCGTGATGAACCTTTTGCGGGCTTCGTCATAGAACTTCTTGCCGGTGATCTTTTCGAGGATCATCCCGAGCACGATGTAATTAGTGTCCGAATAGTCCCAACCCTTGCCTGCTTCAAATGGTGCCGGTGCATCGAAGAGATAGGCGAGCCGATCCTCGGGCGTCCAGATCTTGTACGGGTTAGCGGTCAGAAAATCCGTGAACTCTTTCTTGAATTCGTAACGCACGAGCCCGCTCGTGTGGTTCATCAACTGGCGAACAGTTATGTCCCCAGCGTTCGAGATCCGAGCGAACCACGGTTCTTTCCCGAAGTATTTTTCGATCCTGTCGTCAAGGCTCAGCTTGCCATTTTTGACGAGCTGCAGAGCCATCGCCGCCGCAAACGTCTTTCCCGTACTGCCGGCGGGCATTCTGTCCGTCGGCTTCATCGGCGTTTTGGCGTCGCGATCGGAATACCCGACCGCGAGGCCGAACGACTCGCCATTGGCCAGTACGACACCGAACGTCGCGCCGGGAAATCTGCCTGCTTTGTGCCACTCGTCGAGCTTGACCTGAAGCTCTTTCTTGAGGACGCTTGTCCCGACCGCCAAAACGGGCTTCTGGGCGTATCCGCCAACAGCCGCCGCGAGCAAACAAAATACAAGACCGACGCGAGCGATGATTCTGTTCATGATGCTATCTCGGCAGATTCAGACCGGGTGTTAACTGGCCGCGGTGACAGGTCGTGCAATTGACAGTCGGTGTCGCGCTCTTAAGATTCTTGATCCCCTTGAGCAATTCACCGTTTATTCGCGCGGCCATTGCCGACATTTCGCGTGCGATCTGTTTTTGCGGCTTGTCCTCAGATTCCCAGTTGCCGGCTGTGTGACAATGAGTGCAATTTACGCCCAGCGAACGTGCATATCCAAATTCCATAACCGCCAGTAGCCGTGCGGCAGGCATATCCTTAAGCATTGCGGTCGAGACGTTCTTAAATACCTTGCTTGCCGGCTCCTGTTCGCGGCCCTTGATCTGGTCGCGAAGTTTTGCGATCGCCGCCGGCTGATCGAACGCCGCGGGTGTCGGCGTAGTTTGGGCATTCGCGATCAGTGTAGGATTTGAATTATCTCCAAGACCGATCGCGAAAACGGCCATGCCCAGCAATACTACGCTGATCGAAACGCTGATTCGTTTCATGTTCATCTCCCTATTTCTTCCGCACGTAGGTAAAATCGAATGTCGTCGTCCACGTTTTTCCATCGTCGGTCGTGGCTTCGCCGTGCTGGCGAACGTTTCCGTCGGGAAGTTTGGTGAAAGTCATGCGATTGATCGTTTTGCGGCCGTTGGCGACCGATTCCGAATCGAGCACCATTTTTCCGTCGACAAGCCCGCCGACGTAGTGCGTCATCAGCCCCTTGTTATCGACCCACGTCTGATGCCATTTGCCGTCGCGAACGTCATAGAGGTTAAAGCTTTTTCCGGCTGACGCGGGCGTTTCCCAGTTTTCGAGAATGATACAGCTCGAGAGGATCGATTGAATGCTGCTCGTACCGACCGTTATGCCCTGAGCGTTTCTCGGCAGCCATTCGCCGATCCAGAAATCAAACTGGCGAAACTCCGGCCGGGCTTTGCAAGGGTTGATCACCTTGTCGGAGCGATCAACGAAAGCGATGAACTTCGGATCGGTTTTAAATGCCGCAAAATCGGCCTCTCCGGTCAAAGCTTCGGGCTGAATGCCGCCGGTTCTGAGGCTCCCGTCCAAAGCTTCGAACATCTTTGCGGTATTTCCCATTCGTGCGTATGCGCGGGCGAGAGCGAGCGAGAATACCGGATTCGGTGAGAGCCCGGACGCGGCTTCGAGATATTTTGCCGCGTCCTCGTTCTTTTTGAGGCCGAGCAGAGACATACCGAGCCGGTAGCGGGCACCCGCATTCTTTTCCTCGGCCACAACGATCTTTTCGTATGCTTTTACAGCGTTCTCCCAGTCCTGTTTTTGATATGACTCATTCGCCGCTGTCCGCATCTCAGCCGTGATGGCCGTTGCCGTCTGGGCCTGTGAGCCCAACGCCGTGAATGCCAGGATCATGATCGCGATAACTACTCGCTTCATAAAAGACTCCTTCCGATAGGTTTGAACTTCTGTGATGCAGCACCATCAGCCGACGGTTGTTAACCGGAGCGCTACGGCTTCATAGCCTTTTCTTTTTCATTACATGCTCCGGGATCGATGGTCGACGCTCCGTTGGCGATCTTCCAACCTGTCTCTGTGCGCACAAGGTTGAACTGATTAATGCCGCAGTGCGACACCTTGCCTTCGGCAAAGAACACATATCGGCCCCAGACCATAGCCCAGTCGCCGTCTATGTGCGTCTTCGGGTCGTACATCACTTCTTTGATCGCGCCCGGCTTGGTGAAGAACTTTGTGAATTGCTCACCCGTGATGGCCGAGATGCGGTTCTTTCCGTCACGGCCCTTCTGCACAGCCACTAGCTGATTGTCGGCGGTCCCTGTGGCCAGAATACCCGCCGCGTTCGCCGCGGCCATCTCATCGAACAGCTTCTGTACGACGCCGAGCACAAGGCTCTTGTCGTCGGTCTTTTGCGCCGGCAGTGTGATGGAAAGTGAAGAGATTGCGATAAACGCCATCAAGATGTATTTCATAGTTATCCTATTGTCGATGTTCGACATATGAGCCCGCTATCTTTGGAGCGATCTCGTCGAGCCAGCCGTTAAGCTCGGTCTGGGTGTACCACTTGCCCTTTAGCATCACGCCGGCACGGTCCTTTGTTGCCGAAATGTCGTCGAGCGGATTTGTGTTCAACAGGAGCATGTCGGCACGTTTCCCCTTCTCGACGGTTCCGACCTTGTCGAGCGTGCCGAGAAATTCCTGCGGATGTCGCGTGCCGGCGGCAAGCACGGCGTAGTTCGATAGCCCGGCGTCCTTCAGAGCTTTCAATTCGTGATGAAGACCGAAGCCGTACAGCCACAGGAATTCCGGCGTGTCGGAGCCGGTCATGATCTTGCCTCCAGCGTCGAAAATGGCTTTGATGAGCTTCTCACGAAGTTCGATCCAGCGAGCTCGCCGTTCGACCGGGATCGTATTGAGCATCCGGTTGCGTTTGTAAAAATCCAGCCACTGCTGCTGCACCTTCGGCGGATAGAACTTGAAGTCGGGTTGGGCCCGGATCTCATCTTCGGTCCGCAGCCGGCCGAACGAGTTCTTCATAAAATGATGCGTAGGGTTGACGAACGGGTTCGATTCGACGGTTTTCCGCGCTATGTCGGGTATCTTCGACTCGTCGATATAGTCAAAGCTCTTCCAGTTATCGACATTGTAAATGTAAAGGTCTGAAACGGAGCCTTTCATCGGGGCATCGGCCTTGAGCAGCAGTTCCATATATCCGTCGAGGTGCTCGATCTGCTGCCGTGCCTTCCAAGCACGTTCGACGCCTACGAAGCGGCTGTCGGCATGCCCGACGACGCGAATGCCGATCTTTTTTGCTTCGTCTACCGCCGACTCATAGATCAACGACGGGACAAAGGTGGTTACCTTAATGAAATCGTAACCGGCTGCCTTCGACTTCCTAACCGCCTCGCGCGCTTCCTCTGCGGTCCTTACGACGAAGTTGTTACCCTGCTCGCGTCCGGTCAAATGCGGAGAGGCGACGTAGATCGTGGGAGCCACGATCTCGCCCGCGGCCGAGCGCGACCTCAATGCAAGCAGCTCCGGGGTTCCGATCATGAAGCGGACCGTCGTGACGCCATTGGCGACCATCACACGCAGCTCATCCGGCGCGATCGAATCCGGAAATTCGTCCGAGTCGGAAAGCAGGTGCGTGTGCATATCGACGAGCCCGGGAATCAGATACTTTCCGGTACCGTCGATCCGCACGGCAGCCGCCGGCACTCTGACCTTCGCAGCATCGCCGATCTCTATGATCACTCCGTTGCGTACGACGACGGTCTGATTCGCAAGCACGCGCTCGCGATCCATAGGGATCACGTTCACACCGACGAAAGCCGTTGTCTGGGCAAATATGAACACCGAACATGTCAGATTCAGCAGGAGGACCCCGATAGTCTTCATAAAGTTTATTTCGCTGCGCGAAGTGGATTCTGAACGTCGATCACCAAACGCCATTCTCGGCGTGCGTTCTGTCGCCACACGTGTACGTAATAGCCTTCTTCTTGTTCTTTTGAGCCCGTGATCGAATACTTGCCGTACGAGAACGCAAGGTCATTGGACCTGGCGATCTTGCCGCCGATGTGATCGAACTTGATCACTGGCATTGCCAGCGCGTCGAAGCCGACGCGGTCGACGACCGGCATGATCCCGTTTCGGTGGATCCTGAATTCGCGGCCGAGCCGCGCCTTATACGCAGGTCTTGCGCCGTCGCTCGCGATGCGGTCGGAAAGGTCCCTGTCGAGAGCCGCCAGCCCCGGCGGCGAGAGTGCGCGGGCCGACGTCGTGCGGTCGGCTTTCGCTGCGATGAACGGGGCATCAAGTGGAGCGACCGCCCGCGGCGTGTCCACACCCATATCGACGGCGACTCGCCAGGTTCCATCCGCTTGCTTCTTCCAGACCGAGAAGTAGATACCATGCCACGGAGGTCTCGGATTCGCCGTCAGATCTGTGTAGAGCACCGGCCCCGTTGTGTAGCCCATGTCGCCGGCGGCCGAAATGTCGCCAAACACGGGCGCCCAGTTGAATAGTGTCGTTCGCGGCCCCGTTGGCCGAGGCTGTTTCTGCAGGACCTCTTTTGTCCGTTGTGGATGCGGGCCAAATCCTATGCCGTCTTCCGCGAAGAACTTGATGAACCCGTCGCGAAAGCCCTCTTTGACCGTATAGGCGGCAAACTCGCGCTCCGTCTCTGCCAGCTCTGTCAGATCCTTGTTTTGCCCGGCGATCACGGCGGTAAACGTAAGGGTCAAAGCCAGAATGGCGATGAATGGTCCGGAAATAAAGGTTCGCATGGTCTTTGTGCTACATTCCGGCAACGGCGATCCCGTCCGGCGCGGCGCCGACCGTGACACTGCCCTTGATCTCGCCGGATTCAAGATCGATCTTCACAACACCATCAGGTTGTACGAGTGAAAAGAACGCTGTTCTCCCGTCGGCCGAGAACGCTACGCCCATAGGGACGCTCTCGAGCTTGATCCGACGGATCTCTTTCCGTGTTGCTGCATCGATGATCAGCACCTCTTTCGATGCGATCATCGTGCAGATGACGCGTCGCCCGTCGGGCGTGAATCTGACGCGATAAGGCCTGCCGCCGGTATTTAGCTTGGTGACCGACTTGTAGCCGACAACATCAATCACCTCGACCATGCCTTCGGCATTGAGCCCGATCCAAACTTCCTTACCATCCGGCGAGAGGTCGATCGCCTCGGGCTGACCGCCGACCGGAATATGCGTGATCCTCGATTGGCCCGGAAGCGGGGGAACGTTTGCGAACTCGAACGCCGTCACGCTGTTCGATCCGATGTTGGCCGTATAGAATTTCTTTTGGTCTGCCGAACCGGCGATCATATGCGTTCCGTTCTGACCGCTGCCCATGAACCAATCAACTTTGTTCGTGGCCGGGTCGTAGCGCGCGATGGCGCGGCTCGCTTCGGCGGTAAAATACAACTTGCCGCCGATAAACTGAATGCCGTGCGGGCGGACGAGGGGCGTGAGGTCGACCCGGCGCAACTCTTTGGCCGCAGCGACATCGATGATCGAGAACGAGCTGCCCGGCGTCTGCGCGCCGTAGTTGGCCACATAGGCCGTCTTGCCGTCGGGCGAAAGCACGACCTCGTGCGGCCCGTCGCCGACCGGCACCTTTCCGGTGACCTTCATCGTTACCGGATCGACGATCGACATTGACGCCTCGTTCTTGTTGAGCACCACGAGGACCGGTTTCAGGGTCTGAGCCCAGACGCTTCCGCTGATGCTCGACAAGCACGCTATCCCGAGGGATGCTTTTAGGATCGGTTTTAGTCTCATGTCCTGCTAATACGGTGCTGACCAGACCTGGGTTTCGGTCAAGCCAAGTGTGGGTACTTGTTTGCGGTGATATTATGACACCGATTGGAAATGAATTATTACGCGCTGCTCCTGCTGGCCCCGGCGCTGCTCATCGTCGGTGTTGCGGGCTTCCTTATCCCGGCCGACAAGAGCCTAACCAGCGGCGCGCCTGCGTACAACGTTTTCCACCTGGTTTTCGGCACGGCGGGCGTGGCGATCATATGCAGCGGCGATGCCGCGTGGGTGCGCGGCTTCAATATTTGCTTTGGTTTGATTGACCTTTACCAGGCTGCCGCGAGTTTTGTCGGTTGGTTTCCCGCGACCCACTTCAGGTGGAAGCGGGCGGACGACGTGCTTCACGTAATCATTGGGATAGCTTTGGTTTCGGTCGGCCTGCTGGCCAACTAGCTAGCTCGGGGGTACGTAGTCCTTGATCTTGTACAATTCTTCGCCCTCGGGGCCTGCCAGGTCGCGCCGAACCAGGAGCACGAGGTCTACCCCGGGCCGAAGCGGCCAAACTCCGACAAAGCGGTATTGCGACGAATATTTTTGCGCGACGACTGCGTCCTGATCACCCTTTTTCGCAACGATCATTTCCGACGTCGTGACATCTATCGGAACGCCGTGGAAATTAGCGAACTTGTAATCGTTCACGTACCATGTCATGGGCCAGTAGTCGGGCGATATCACCTCGATCGTCGCCATGTTGCCGCGTTCGCTCTTTTCGGCGTATTTGTTTATTTGTTCGATCAGGCCCATGAAGCCGCGTTTCGTATGGGCGTAGACATAGGTCATCTCCTCATCGTCGTACCGGACGAAGTTGAGCTGGTATGTCTGATAGGCGAGGATCGACGTGCCGATCAGGGTCGCGGCCGCCGCCAGGACCTTGAGCTCCTTTCGCTTGGACGCGAGAAGCTCGCCGAGCCCGTAACCTCCAATAAGGCACATCGGCAATGTAAAACTAAGTGCCAGCCACGGCGTTTTGTACGGAATAATGGTGTACGCAATGAAGAGCCCGACCGCCCACAGCGCCGTGAACATCGCGAAACGGTGTTTTCCGCGCAGCATCGCGACGAGAATTCCGAGAGTCGAGAGTATCAGCAGCGGTGACTCGACCTTGGTCAGCCACTTCAGGTACCCTGCGTAACCGCTTTGGGTGTGTTCCTTGCCGCCCGTCTTTGTCCAGATCGCATACGCTTCGAAGGCCCTTGACACTCCCTCGGAATACGTGAAGAACGAGCTGAAGAATAGCGCACCCAGATAGATAAAAACCGCCGCCACCATCGCGATGCCGAGCAACAGGTCCGAGCCTCCGCCCATCGAGCTGCGGAAACGTTTCCATCCCAATTCCACAGGTTCCGTGAACGAAGGTTCGCCCGGACGCCCCACTCCCAAGGCGAAAACGGCCCACGCTGCGATCGCGGTCAGCGCCAAGGCGATCACGGACACAAACAAAAGTGTTTCCGGCGGCTTATTCGTTACCAGAAAATACTCGTAAACCCACTGGCCCGCATCCACGACCTCGCGCCGATAGAACAGTGCGACCATCACGAGTAGGACATGAGCACCGATAAGGATCGGCGCACTGTTTCGCGCAAATGACTCACTACTCCTGATCGACTGCCAGACCCAGATGCACAAAGAGGCGATCAGCATCGTGCCGAGCGTGATAAAGGTTGTCTCCTTTGTGGCAAAAAGCAGGGAAGCCGCGGCCGCGGCGAGAAGCAAATAGACCGGCCGCCCGTTTTCCCAACGGAGCAGCATTCGGATGACCATCCCGACCAGCAGGCATTCGACGATAAAGAAGCTGATCCGAAAAGCCCACAGAGCGCCGGTATTGTCGCCTGCCAGGTATGCCGAAAGGTTAATGACCGACGGGATCAGGGCCGTGAAAAGCAAAGCGGCCACAAAACCGATCGCGATAGGGCCGGCCTTTTCCCGCTCCATGAAATAAATGACCGCAACGACGATCGCGAGACTAAGAAAGACAAACAGGATCTCGTGAATGAAGTATCGCGAGATAAAGACCATTCCCGGCGAAAGAGCCACGAAGAGTGCGGCCAGCAGCGTACCGTTCCGGCCAAGGTATTTTTTCAAAAAGAAGATGAGAAGCACGGTGCCAAGGCCAAAAATGGCGACGCTGACCCGCATCGGCACCGTCTCGAGTCCGAAAAGTTTTGCGAACGGCAGTGCGAGATAATAGAGGGTTGGCCCGTGATAGTTTGCCGGGTCGTACTTGTAAGCACCCTGTCTGACGAGGTTGGTCAGAAAGAACCCGTTGACACCTTCGTCGTGGTGGAAGGGTTTTAGCCCGAGCTGCCAGAATCGCAGAAAGGCCGCGATCGCGGTGATCGCGATGCAGCCCACCGTCCAAACAAGATCGCGTTGGGCCACCGCCTTTTCGCCAGTTTGGTTTGTGACCGGGTCGTTTTCCATCACTTCACTTTATAAACACGATAGTCGCCGGATTCCGCAATGACCGGGTAACGCTTGAAGAATTGCTCGTTCGCCTGCAGCGTGTTCCGCTCTTCGGGTGACACCAGTACGTAATCGATATCGTATTTGCGCAGCAGGACCTCGGCCACGCCTCCACCTTGATAGATGTGACGCACGTCGGTCTCTCGAGGAATATGATCGATGCCGTGCGAGGATAGGTGGCCGCTGTATCGCATTAGAGACTGCCGCCCCGAGAGAACGACCGCCGAATTGTATGTCGGGGCGTTGAGAATGAGCGCCCGCGGTTCCGTTTTCGCCTTTATCTGCTCGGCGACGCGTATGGCATCCGTGTCGAAGACCCTCGATTTGATCTGGCCCGACGCGGTTCGCCAAACGTCGAGGGCACCGGAGAAGGTTAGGACTATCAAACACGCGACCGAGCCGACACGCCACACACCGGCCTTAGCCCATGCCCAAGCGAGCGCGTACGCGATCAGCGGAATAGATCCGACAAACCAATAGATCAAGACCTTTATGTTGTCCCATTCCCAAGGCGCCAGTTTGGCGACATTACAGATCACAAACAACACCGCAAACGGGATGTAGAAAATAACCAGGTCGCGGGCCGGCGTTCCTTCGTCGGGCGCCTTAGCGTCTTTCTTTTTCGCCGTGGTCGCACCCTTTCCGGCGAGGATCAGCCAGACCGCAAGCCCGACCATCGGAATGACAAGCCCGGTGTTCTTGAACCAGAACCAGAGGAAATTCTCCTTCTTATTGTCCCAGCCGAAGTGCCAGTCAAAGAATTTGGTGGTTTCGGAGGCGCTTCCGGTTATCGACCAGATCAACTCGGGCACGGCGACCACGCAAACTCCGACGCCGAATGCGATCCAGACCTTCCATCGCCCGGGACGAAGAGCAAAAAGAAATGCTGTGACCACGAAGAGCGCCGCGAGGCTGTGAAGGTGGATCAGCGGAAGAGTGCCCGTCAGGAGACCCAGAAGGAAGGGACGGAGAAGCGAGATCAACCCGTGATCGCCGGCCTCCGCTGCCGGCTCGCTCGCGGTGAAAACCTTCCATAGATAACCGAGGACGATGATCGCTATCGGAAGGCCGAGCAGAAGGCTTCGCTGAGTGATAAACAGGACAACCATCGAATTGCCCCAGCGAAACTGCTCGCCGATCGTGTAGTCGCGCGGCAGCTGCCAGAGCAGGTTGAATAATGAGCTCCCGAGCGAAGAAACATCGCTGAAGAACCAAAGGAACCCGAGACCGCCGCTCAGGAACAGTACCCACGGAGCGATACGTCCGGCCAGGCGGCTCGCGGTCAGCGTGATAACGAAACGCTCAAGTACGACCAACAGCGAGAAAGCCCACGCGACGTTCTGGACGAACATTGCTTCGCGAACGCCCGCTCCAAGCTCGATGAACGCCGCGGTTACGATGTCCGCCATGAACGGATACGAGAACCGTGCGCCTGCCCACGACGGATTCTGCGGCGGGAAATTGGCACCTTCCGTGAAGCTAAAGATGGCACCGAGGTGGAAGGGAAGATCGCCGAGATTCTGCGATCCACCCGTGAAGATGCCCGCCGCGGTTTCGTACATAGCCTGACCGAAGAACGCGACGAAGAGAGCGAAAAAGAATGCGTAGTAGGCAAAGGCCCGCAGTTTCTTGAGGTCGACGCCCTGAAGCTTTCCCTTAGCCTTTGCGACGTCGTGAGCAAACGTGGCGCGGATGTCGCGTCGCGTCAGAAAGAGGACCGGCAGCAACGTGATCGCAAGTGAAGGGACGATCGTCGCAGGGCTCAAGCCAAAGATGCACGCGGTGACGAATACGAGCAGGCCGAAGATGGCCGATCCGATCGTGCTTCCCGCCGCAAGCCGCCAAATCAGGGGCTTTTCACCTCCGAAAGCGTACGTTAGGGCGGTTCCGCCCGAGGCGATCAACGTGAGCAGTAGGAGCGATATGACCATACGCGGTTCCCGGGCAAGCTCTTAACACGTTACTCTATATGGCTTTCGCACTCAAAATGCCGTCGTGATTCGGGCGGCCACGTGGTATATACTTTGAGCAAATCCATTTAGCGGATACACATCGTTACCGGTATGAGAAACGTGATGATCCTGCTGATGACGCTGGGACTTCTGTCGCCGGTCTTCGGCCTTACGAACTTTAGCCCGGCGGACCTTGATCTCATCGTCGCGGAAGCGCGCCTTGTCGGGATCCAAAAGATCACGTCGAAGGCCGGGATCGCATACACATGGACGGGTCTATACCGCACTACTGACGGCGGCGCCACCTGGGCCAGGGCACACTTTCCCATCGCGGACGGTTCAGCCATCGCGGGCGTGATGTTCGTCAGCGAGCTCAGTGGCTGGGCGGTCGTGCACGACCGCGCCAGTGCCAGCATCGCGATCGCCGATACGTCAGACGGTGGCGATTCGTGGCATTTCATCTCAACACCTTCTGATACTTTTGGCGAGGACGCCTATCTTGACCGTATATCCATCGGCGGCTCGCCAGACGCCGGCCTCACGCTCGTGTTCCGAATTCCAACGAGCTCAAACTTTCTTGGCCAGGAAACCTACACGTCGATCGATGGCGGCCGTTCGTGGCGGAGGGTGAAACGATCAGTAAGGCTGCGGACCTCGGACGAACCCGAAGCGATCGCGTCGGACGATTGGGCGTTGAAGACGGAGGGCTCATGTGCCGGCCAAAAACAGGGTTGTGTTCAGGAGACCATCCTCGTGAACGGTGCCGGCCAGGACATCACCCCGCCCGGAATTAGGGCCGCGATGTACGCCGCACAGCAGACGGCAGGAGATCTTGTCCGCGAAGACCCGCTCATCCTTCCCCCAGGCGGCTCGACCAGGATCAGCCTGAATCGCGGATTTGATAAGTGCACGGCCGGTAGCGTCGCGCAGATGCAGACGTGGTGGAACAACTCGCCGCTCTACGACAGCAACATTTATATCTCCGGCCGCAACCGCGCGTGTTCGCAGGCGCAGTTGAACGCGTCATGGGTAGATCAGGTCTCGGCGATGGGCTGGGGACTGATCCCGACGATCGTTGGCTATCAGTCGCCGTGTTCGGTTTGCGCCAATTGTCAGAAACACAGCTTTGACACAGCGGTGGCGGAAACTCAGGGTCGCGGCGAGGCGGACATTGCGGTGGCCGATGCGACGAACCTCGGCCTCACCGCCGGATCGATCCTCTATTACGACATGGAGCGGTATGACGAAACCGTGTCAACACCCGGCTGCCGCGCCGCCTCCACGTCATCGGAGGCGGCCCGCTC
>CAZSOE010000013.1:4117-16359 GCA_964608335.1 uncultured Chloracidobacterium sp. | reverse complement strand
CGGATACCTTCGGCTGTCGAGCGAGATCGTGTTCGACGGGTCGAGCTTGTCGGTAGTGTCCGCGATCAAGGTGGCGCTGATGTACTTCGGTGTCTCTATGTCACTTTCAAATCGGATCTTTGTTTCGCCGATCTGGATCTCGCCGCCGGAATAAAGCGGGAGCGAGGCTGTGACCTGCGCACCGTTGAGTCGCGTCCCGTTCGCCGAGCCAAGGTCAAGCAGCCAGAACGAATCACCTTCCTGCCGTACCTCGGCGTGAAGCCGCGAGGCGAAGGCGTCCGGAATACAAACGTCGGAACGCGCCGACCGTCCGATCGTCGTCCGCAGGCGCGTCAACGGGTATGTCTCTGAACCGCCGTTCGAATGTTGGACCACTAAATGTGCCATTCGTCGATCAAATCCTAGTTTTTCGTCCTCTGATAACCAGCGTACCACCGACCAGGTCGTGAAGCGCCCGGCCCGCAGGGTGCATGGCTGCCATAAGAAACCCGAGTCCCAGCGTCAGTGTCGACAAAGGGTAGCCGAGCAGGTGCCGCCGCAAGGTGTTACCGAGATCGACCGCGGACCCGTCGGCGCGGACGATGGTCAGCCCCATCAGCATTTTCCCAAGTGTCCGGCCGCCGAGAATAGGCAGCAAGACGAGGTCACCCAGAAAGAGCATTATAGCTAAAAACCATGTGGTATTGCCTATGCCGGCGCTCGCTCCTTCCGTAAAAAGGCGCTCCAGAAACAGCCAACCGACCGGAAGTACGATAAGCACGAGATAATCGATCAGCGCCGCCGCGCAACGAAGTTCGAACGGTGCCCTGAGCCTAACCGCTGAAAAATCGTCGATCTTCTTTCTGTCATCGCGTCCCTTCGACGCGGACCTGGCCGGAGCGGCTGCCGCCATAGTTTGCTATCCCGTTAGAAAATGCAGGGTCGTGTCGCCGAGCCGGATCCGGTCACCGTGCCCAAGCGTGTAGGGCTGGTGCGGCTGCAGGCGGACCGAGTCGCTCGCCCCCGCGACGAGCACAGTGCCGTTCGACGAGCCGAGGTCCTCGACCAGAAACGTTGCGCCGTCGCGCCAGATGCGCGCGTGGCGCCGCGAGATCTTCGTCTGCGGGTCGTAGCGCGAAAGGTCGACCTCGGGGAATATATTCGACATCGGATCGCGCCGACCGACGAGGTTTTCGTTCTTTTCGAGCGTGAAAACAGGCGCGTCCAGCTCGCTCGTACCTTCGATCATCAACTTTGCCGTAGTGCCGCCGCGGGCGTAGATCTCCGAGTGTACTCCCTGCTGGGCGATCGGCTGCTTGGCTCCGCAGAACGCGCAGAAGAGGTCAGTCGCTATTATCCTTTGGCCGCAGAAGCCGCAGAAGACGCTTTGATTCGCGAGACTCACGGCCGCCGGCGTTTCACTGACGCCGAATGTTATGTTGCCGCGCGTAAAGTTCTCGAGGTGTTCCACCAGCACCTGTCGCATGTCAGACGACGACGGAAACCGATAATCGGCATTGTATTCGACCGCCCGCATCAGGATGCGTTCCATCTGGTCCGAAAGGCCCGGATTGATCTGCCGCGGCCGCGGATTCTTCTGAAAATCAAAGATCAGCAGCGGATTGTTCTGCGGATCGGCACCGGTCAACAGGTGAAACATTGTGGACCCGAGGCTATAGACATCCGAACGCGGCTCGACCTGCCCGGAAAATAATTCGGGCGGTGCATAGCCCATGGTGCCCACGGCCGTGACGCCCTTTTCCTCGTGGTTGATCGACCTTGCGATGCCAAAATCGATCAGCATGACGCGCCCGGTGTTGCCGTCGATCATGATGTTAGACGGCTTGAGGTCGCGATAGACGATCGTCGAAGGCAGGCTGTGCAGGTATGCGAGCACATCGGCGACCTGGACAGCCCATTCGGTCACGGTCCGCTCATCGATCCGTCCTTCGGGCGATGACCGCAGACGTTTGCCGAGATCACCGCCGGATATGTATTTCATGACGAGGTAAAAACGCCCCTCCGTCTCGTCAAAGAAGTAGTCGTATATCGTCGGTATCGACGGGTGATCGAGCGAGGTCAATATCAGCGACTCGCGTCGAAAATCCTCGATCGCCTTCCGCTGCTGCTCCTCCTCAATGCTCGACTGGACCATTTCCTTCACGGCGCGTTCGACGCCGCCAAGGTTCCGGTCGCGGGCGAGGTAAACGGCGCCCATTCCGCCTCCGCCAATCTTCCGCACGATCTCGTAGCGCCCGGCGAGCAACGTGCCCTCGCCGAGCGGTTTCAGGCCGGGTCGTCGGCCACCGGTGTCGTCCGACGAGACCTGCGATGTCGCTCCCACGTGGTTCGGCCCCGGTTCTGGTTCGGGGTCCGATTCCGGAACGGTTCTTGGGGTAACATCTGTTGTCAGGTCGGTTTCGGGTGGAGAAGCCTCAGCCGCTTCTGCGGGGATCTGTGGCGTGGGAATCGCCGCGTCGCCAGCCGACACTTCGACGCCCGACGATGAGCCGCACAAAGGACAGGCCGCATCGTGTTCCGCGAGCACGTGACCGCAGTTGTTACAGAGAGCCATCGCTATTGGACGATATGAAACCGCAGAAATGTCTTGCCCACTATCACTTCGTCGCCGTCATTCAACGCCTGGGCGGTGCCGGGGAGCAGACGACGGCCGCGATTGATATAGGTGCCGTTCGTCGAGCCGAGGTCCTCGATAAAATAAGATCCGTTGCGGCGAAAGATGCGTGCGTGCCGCCGCGAAACCTTTGCGTCAGTGTCGAAGGCGTCAAGGTCAATGTCCGGGAAAACGCCGTTATCGGCATCCCAGCGGCCGATCGTCGAATCTTCGTTCACCAGCTTGAACTCAGTACCCGGTGCATCGCCACGTTCGATGGTCATCGTGGCGTGGGCGGTGCCCGCCATCTCGACCGGTCGCGGCGCGGCCTCCATTGGGCCGTTATTCTCGACGGCAAATGGCGGAGCACCGACCGACGTGACGTTGAACGGTCGTTGAAACTGCTCAGGCGGCTGGGGCGGTACGTAAGCCGGCGGTTCCGGCTGGGAATGTCCGGAGTGCGCGGCGACAAGCCGCATCCCGCACTCGTCGCAAAAGCGCGACGTGTCCAGGTTCGAGGTACCGCACGCGGGGCATCTGTTCATAGGGCCGACCGTTAGGGAGCCTAACAGGGTAAATCGTAATTATACCGCAGATTTACGTCAAATCCCGGCGTAATGTTCGCGCGCAAATAAGGCCACGCCGCCCGTGACGTGGCCTTAAGGCACTGACAAACGGTAGGGTTGTGAGCCACGGCCGCCCCGAAAAACGGCCGGACGAACTTGTATGACCCCGTGTATAAAAGAAACTTACGTCCGGCCGTGTCCGGGGCAACCTTGGCTCACGTTGATCTACCGTGTCCAGAATATGCCTTACGCCGGTCACGCTTGTGTATGCCGCAATACATAGCCGCCCGGCGGCACGGTAACCCATCATCAACGCGCAAAAAGGCCCGGAGCACCGGCTTTATCTACTGGCTGCCTTTCGGAGACAGTCAAGGGGGTAGACCGACGCCCCGGACCACTGGGAAAGATATCACCGAGCGGCCCGCTTGGCAATAGTTTTTCGCCGACGGGGAATTTGTGGCCTTTGGAGGCTCTGTATGTTACCAGACCCTGCGTAGAGCCCGACTCTGGTGTGATCGTAGGTGGAGTTGATCTCCAAAAATTCAAGAATAGGGGGATAATGCCGAACAACAAAGATAATAAAGACGGTTCGCGGGGCGATCCGGGCCTACAACCCGGCCGGCCGGCGATCGGGCGGCAGTGAAACTGTTGTCCTCAACGTCAAAAACGTGCTTCAAAGGCCCTGCCGTAACGGCGGGGTCTTTGTCTGTCGAATGTCGCTTATCGCACTTCCACTATCCGACCCATCTTGACCCGCTTCACGATGACTTTCTCGTCGGGATCGATCAGTATTGCCGCCGGCCGCGACGGCAGCTTGTAGGTGAAGCTTTGAACCCTTCGGGTGACATTCAACGGGTGTCGGAGGCCTTCAGTTGGAGACCCGAAAACCACCTCGACGGGCATTCTGAAGGTTGCGGGCGTAGTCGCATCCGGCGTCTGCGTCTGGGTCACCACGAGTGTGAGCGTCTTTGTTCTGTTGTTCCAGGTGGGCCGCACGGTCAGGTGCGGTGCACCGGTTCCGTAAACCCACTGCTCGAAGAACCAATTGAGGTCCTTGCCAGAGGCCTCTTCCATTGCGCGTCGGAGATCGGTCGATTCGACCGCGCCAAACTTGTGACGCGTGAGATAAATATTCGCGCCTTTCCAAAACGCCTCCCGCCCGACCTCCTCGCGGAGCATATGGAGGACCGCACCGCCTTTCTTATATGTGACCGACGCATTATCGAAAAGCTCAGCGACACGGTCGGCCCGCAAGTTGTAAAGGCCGTGTCGCTTGCGAGTGATCGTATCGTCGACCAGAAAGCTTGCGGCGTCCGATCGGACCTTGTTCAGGTACGCGTCGCGTCCTTCGGCCTCTTCGCGGTAGACGGCCTCCATATACGTCGCCCAGCCTTCGTTGAGCCATAGCTCCGCCCAATTTCGACAGGTAACAAGATTGCCGAACCACGAGTGAGCGAGCTCATGCGAAACAAGATCTGTGACCCAATCGATCAATCCCGTCTCGGCGAAAAAGATCTCGGTATCGGCCATCGTCGTTGCCGTAATATTTTCCATTCCGCCGAAAGGAAATTTCGCAACGATCGTCTGATCGTATTTGTTGTACGGGTATTGAAGCCCGGTGAGACGCTCGAAGACGCGCATCATCTCGGGTGTTTTGCCAAACGCTTTTCGAGCGAGTTGTTCGCGTCCCGGATACACGTAATAACCGAGCGGCACATCACCGTATCTGTCTTCGACCTTGACGTACCTGCCGATCACGAATGAAACGAGGTAAGTCGTATGCGGCACCGTCATCTTGAAGTGCCACGTCGCGGTTCCGTTGCCGTTATCCGTCTTGCCGACGAGTTCGCCGTTGCCGATCGCCGTCTCGCCTTGTTCAACTGTGAGCAGTTGCTCGGTCGTCGCCTTATCCGACGGAAAATCGTACGACGGGAACCAGTGCCGCGCCTCGTCGGGCTCGCCCTGGGTCCATATCTGCGCGGAGCGGTTGCCCTCGGCGCCGACAAAGTAGATCCCCTTCTTTGGCGTGGCCGTGTACGAGAACGTTAGCGATACCGTGTCCGACGGGCCATACACTCTATCAAGGTTGATTGTCACCTTGCCGTTTGCCGAACGGTACGAAACATCGGCGCCACCTGTCAGCTTGACCGAACGAAAAGCGAGATCGACCGCATCAAGCTCGACACTGCGCAAACCCTCCGAGAGAGGCTTGAGCACCACGGTCGCTTCCGCCGTGATCTGCTTCTTCGATCTGTCGAAGGACGAGATCGCGATGCGATAGTGTTGGACGTCGAACGCCTGAGTCCGGTTGAAATTCGGACGCGGCGCCTGGGCCGAGGAAAAAGCCGCGAGCGAGAGGATCGCGGCTGTTAAGAGGGAAATCCGGAGTAGTGTTTTTGTCATACCACCTTACGGCTTCAAATATTTTCGAAACCACTCGAAGACCCCATTGTGCCAAAACTCTGAATTCTGCGGCTTGAGTATCCAATGTCCCTCGTCGGGAAAGATCACCAGTTTGGACTCGACATTCCTTAGCTGCAGCGTTGTGAAGAGCTGAAGGCTCTGATCGACCGGCACGCGGTAGTCGAGCTCGCCCGCTGTTACGAGAGTTGGCGTCGCGAAGTTTCGTGCGAACTTATGCGGCGACCACCTCTGGTAATTAACGGGATTCTCCCAAGGCATACCCTTAAAATCCCAGTTGACGAACCATATCTCCTCGGTCGCGGTCGCCATGCTCTCGAGGTGGAATATGCCGGCATGCGAAAGAAACGCCTTGTATCGGAATCGCGGATCGTTGTTGTGACCGATCAGCCAATTGACCATGTACCCGCCATAGCTCGCACCGGCCGCCCCAATACGTGCACGGTCGACGTAAGGCCTCTTCGCCATCTCCGCAACTCCGTTGGCGATATCGACGTGCACCTTGCCGCCCCAGTCGCCCGAGATCTCGTTGACAAACTTCTGTCCGTAACCCGTCGAGCCGCGTGGGTTGGGCATAAAAATGACGTAGCCCTGGTTAGCCCATAGCTGGGGGTTCCAGCGGTAGCTCCACGCGTCACTCCACGCACCCTGCGGGCCGCCGTGGATGAGGACGATCATCGGATACTTTCGAGCAGGGTCGAATCGCGGCGGTTTGACGATGAACCCGTGGACCTCAGCTCCGAGCGCTCCGCGCCAGGTGATCTCCTCGGGCTTGAGCAGGCCGAACGGCCCGAGTGCCGCGTTGTTTGCTGAAGTTATGCCGACGACGCCGGTTCCGTCAGTGCCCGCGCGCATTATCTCGTTCGGCGCGTTCATCGAGTTTGCAGCGAAGACGAGTGATCGGCCGTCGGCCGAAAGGCCGAGTCCTGTCGCGTAACCGCCGTCCACGACCTTCTTCACATGGGTCGCGATCCGAAGCCGAAGGTCAGGTTCGACGGGAACGGTGAAGATCGGCTCGCGCCCTCGCTCGCCCGCGGTGAAGTAGATCGTTTTACTGTCGGACGAGACGACCAATTCGGCGACCTGCTGGTCGAAACCGCGCGTCAACTCGACCGTTTGTCCCGATTGCAGGTCGTGACGCATTATTCGCCAGCGGTCGGCCTCGAAGGTTGCTGTGGCCTGCGACCTATAGAGCAAATATTTTCCGTCAGGTGTGAACACCGGACTCGCATCGTAGCCTTTGTTGCCGGCCGTCAAATTGCGCGGAGCTCCGCCACTGAGGGCCTGAAGATAGATATCGCTGTTCGTAGAAGTGGCCTCGACCTTGTCAGGGTTGCGAAGGTAAACGATGCTCGACCCGTCAGGCGAGAACGCGTAATCGACACCGCTGCTTGCCGCGTAAGGTGGTGAATCGAAATCGCCAGAGGTTATCTGCCGCGCCACGCCGCCGGTGCTGGCAACGACAAACAGGTGAGAACGCTTCCGGTCGCGCCATTCGTTCCAGTGTTTGAAGAGCAGGCGTTCGGTCACGTGTGCCTGCACCCTACTCGCTCCGAGGCGCTCATCTTCCGCCTTGTTGCATTCATCGGTCGAGCACTGGGGGTACACCTCGGATGCGAACGCGATCCACCGTCCGTCACGAGACCAGACGGGCCCGCCCGCTCCCGTTGAGATGCGGGTGATCTGTCGCTTGTCATCTCCGTCCGGATCCATCGTCGATATCTGTCCGCCCGTGACAAAGGCGATCTTACGACCATCGGGCGACCAGCGTGGGCTGCTCGCGGATGAGTTGCCGCTAGTGATCTGTCGTGGGCGAGATCCGTCGAGGTTGATCGTATGTATCTGATTGACGACGCGGTTATTTGGCTTATCGACTGTACCGATCACATAGGCCACAACACGGCCGTCCGGCGAGAGTTGCGGATCCGACAGTCGCTTCAACGCCAGGACGTCGTTGACGGTAAAACTCGCCTGCGCGAACGTGGACGCGGCTATGGCCAGCAGGAGAACTACAAGCGGGAATATGCGTTTCATAGTTTATTATTCGGACGGCTTTGATCTTAATAGAACCATTATGGCACAGATGTCAGTGTCGAAGAATCGGGCGACACCAGAGGCGTTTCACGCAAAGCCGCAACGGACGCAGAGAGCGTTGGCATCGAACACCACGGATCTAGGACACTACCCGGCCGTGATTTGCGGTCGCCGGCGCTCGGGGCTAAACTTCTACTAATGCTTAACCGGCCGCCACCGTATTTTCCGCAGAATCAACTTTCTCCGCCGGACGAGAATCGTTACCGGAAATTCAAGCTCGTGGTCGCGGGGGTCGCGGCGGGGTTTGTCCTTCTCTTGACCGGGATCGGTTTTGGGATCTACTACCTGGTTCGCTGGCTGTTCTCGACCTGAGAAAAAGGCACGTGCCGATCGCTCGACACGTGCCACACACTACGCAACAAACCTACATCAATTCAACGGTGCGCCCGGCCGGGCACCTACGAGCCGCGCCCTTTCGCCCTGGATCGCCAGCTGTTTCGCCTGCGGCAGCAATTCGATCGCACGCAGGATCTGGTCGTCGTACTCGTTAATGACCTGGAATGACGTCTGCATACCATACGCGGCGGTCACCAACTCGGACCGGAGTGCCCGCTCAACGAACTCTCGCTCGCGGTCGATCTGGGCAGGCGTGTACTTGTATTTCTCAACGGCAAATTGCCTGAACGCCGAATAAAGGCCGTCACCTACGGGGAAGTCGCTGTTCTTGATGTCGTATTCAAACGTGATCGGGCCATCGACCTTGTATGATTCAAATCCCTTAACGCGACCGAGTACCAGATCCATTGCGAAAGCGAAGACCGGGCTTGCAACCCGCTGCTGGTAACGTGCTCGCTCGATCGGTATCGTCCTGGCCTTGACCGGGACGTCCGGAGAGATGCCGCCGCCGCTGTAAACCGAGCGACCGGAATCCGTTTTGCTCTCGGCGCCCTTGGGCTTGGCATTTGCCGGATCATCACCTGCACCGTTGTTGTAGTAGTCGTAAAGATCGCCGTTGGAATAATCGCGCTGGATGAGCCTGCCTGACGGCGTTTCGTATTTGGCGATCGTCAACAGGAGCATCGAGCCATACTCGAGCTGAAATGGGTTCTGCACCAGACCCTTGCCAAACGTGTTCTCGCCGACGATCAGCCCGCGGTCGTGGTCCTGCATCGCACCGGCGAGGATCTCTGAGGCCGAGGCGGTATTTCGGTTGACTAGAATAACGACCGGTGAGCGGTCAGGGGTCCGGTTGCGTGCGGCATAGCGGTCGCTCACACCCTCGATCCGGCCCTTCTGCGTGAATACGACCTGGCCCTCGGACAAGAAGGCATCGGCGATCCGGTAGGCGTGACTCACAAGCCCGCCGCCGTTGTCGCGAAGGTCGATGACGAGCTGCTGCATGCCCTGGGTCTTAAGATCGCGCATCGCCTGGACGAATTCGCCATACGTCGTCGTATTGAAGCCGCCGCGTAAGGCCATGTAGCCGACACCCGGGCGGATCATGTAAGCTTCGCTGATCGAGGGCTGCGGCACCGCGCCGCGAGTGATCTCGATCGTCTCGCGTTTGCCGGTTCCCATTCGCTCGATAACGATCTTCGCGACCGTTCCTTCCGGTCCGCGCAGATGATTGCGCACCTCGCTGAACGGTTTACCGAGCATCGATACGCCGTTGACCTCAATGATCTTGTCGCCATAACGAAGTCCGGCGCGATGGGCAGGTGCTCCGTCGAACGTGGCCTTGATGTAAGTGGCGATCACGTTGCCGGCGGCATCGCTGAGGTCGCCGATCGTCGCACCGATGCCGTAATAGCGGGAGCTCTGATCGGTCCGGAACTGCTCGAACTCCTTGGCATCAAAATAGTTCGAATGTGGGTCAAGCGTGTGAAGCATCGAGTCGATCGACGACTTAAAGACATCGTTGTAGTTGATCGTCTTCGATCCAGCGTAGTTGGCCTCGATGACAGACAGGGCCTCACGAAGGTCGCTTTGGATCATCGGCACCGTGACCGGCTTGGCCGGGCCGCGTACCGAGCCATCCTTGGCCCTCTCAGGCTCTATTTTGGCCGTCGTGCCCGAATTCTGACCGAACACAGCCGCTGAAATAAGGGATACCGCGAGTATCGTGAGAAAGGCTTTCCTGGTATGGTTCACAAACTTGACTTCTCCCGAGATAAAACTACTGCTCGTTCAAATGCAAAGAATATCACCCATTTGAGGAAATTGCGACGTAATTAGTTGCCTTGGGTCCGAAAAGACCAGAACCACGCAAACTTTTTTAACGTAAGAGTTTGCGATAGACTTTTAACCACCTTACCCGATCTTTCAATGGAGGACTTTAATGTCGAGAAAATTCTTGTCGGCGGCGGCCCTCGGCCTGTTCGTCGTGGCCGGAGCGTACGCCCAAACCAAATTGCTGCGATTTCCGGATATTCACGGCGATCGCGTCGTCTTCACGTATGGCGGCGACCTCTGGATAGC
Source organism: uncultured Chloracidobacterium sp. (assembly GCA_964608335.1). Lineage (GTDB taxonomy): Bacteria > Acidobacteriota > Blastocatellia > Pyrinomonadales > Pyrinomonadaceae > OLB17. Next base: position 6,267 of record CAZSOE010000013.1, on the reverse strand, counting down.
AGCAGTAACGGGCGCAGGCGCCACGCGTCTGACGGCGCATCCGGGAGTCGAAACGTACGCGAAGTTCTCGCCTGACGGCAAGTGGATCGCCTTCACCGGTCAGTACGACGGCGATGAGCAGGTTTACGTTATTTCATCGACCGGCGGCGAGCCCAAGCAGCTCACCTTCTATCCGTCGCGTGGGCCGCTAACACCGCGATGGGGCTACGACAATCAGGTGATGGGCTGGACACGTGATGGCAAGATCTTCTTCCGCAGCCAACGCGACTCGTGGACGCTGCCGATGGCGCGGCTGTACACGGTTGCGCCGACCGGCGGTCCTGCTGAGGTCCTCCCGATGCCCGAGGCCGGATCAGGAGCATTCTCGGCGGACGGGACGCGGATGGCCTACAGCCCGCAGTTTCGTGACTTTCGACCCGAGAAGCGTTATGCGGGCGGGCAGGCGAACAAGCTCTACATCTATGACCTCCGAACGAACGACGCGACGCTGATCTCGGATAGTCCCTACGCAAGCCGCGACCCGATGTGGATCGGCAACGCGATCTATTACAACAGCGATAAAGACGGCAAGTTCAACCTTTATGCTTACGACGCGAATTCAAAGAGAACCACCCAGGTCACTCGCAATCGCGACTGGGACATCCGCTGGCCAAGCTCCGATGACCAGAACCGGATCGTGTACGAGCGAGACGGCGAACTGGAAGTGATGGATGTTGCCTCGCGTCGGACGACTAAGCTCTCGATCAACGTTCCCGACGACGGTATCAACCGTCGGCCCCGTCAGGTGAATGTCGCGAACCGGATAACGGGCGGCGGCCTCAGTCCGAAGGGTGAACGGGCGGTCTTCAGCGCTCGGGGCGATATCTTCACTGTTCCGATCGAACGGGGCGGCACGCGCAACCTGACTCGCTCGTCGGGTGCCAATGACCGCTTCCCGACATGGTCTCCCGACGGCCGCTGGATCGCGTATATGTCGGACCAGAGCGGCGAGGACGAGGTTTGGCTTGCGGCACAGGATGGTTCGGCCGCACCCCAGCAGTTGACGACTGGAGGGAACGCACAACGATATCAGCCGGTCTGGTCAGCGGACAGCAAGAAGATCGCCTTTGGAGACAAGGACGGCAAGGTCTATGTGGTGACCGTCGCGACCAAGCAAATGCAAATGATCGTCGATGCGGCAAACGGCCAGATCACTGATTATCAGTTTTCGCCGAAAGGGAACTACGTATCCTATTCAAGTGAAAACGCCGCCGGGCTGACCTCGGTCTACATCTGGAACTCGCAGGATAACAAGACCTATCGCGTAACGCCCGAGATGTTTGCGGCGCACGACGCGACGTGGGATCCGAATGGTGGCTATCTCTATTTCCTTAGTGATCGGGAGTATTTGCCGATCATTTCGGGGGTCGAATTTAATTACGCCACAAACCGAAATCACTTGATCTACGCGCTTACGCTGAAAAGGGACGGGAAAAATCCATTCCCGCCGGAGAGCGACGAGGTTACGATCGCAGAAGAACGGCCAGCTGGGGCACCGGCGCCGTCTCCGTCTCCGGCATCACAACCGGAAACGATCGACTTCGATGGCATCGAAGCACGTGCCACCAAAGCGCCGCTTCCTGCCGATAACTACGGCAGCCTGACGGCGGTCCGCGGACACCTGATATACTACGTTGGTCCAACCGCGTATTACCAGCGCCAATCGGAAGGCCAGCCGTCGGTACGGATCTTCGCATTTCGTGACCGACGCGAAACCACGCTGCTGCCCGGGACAGGAGGGTTCTTACTTTCCGCGGATGGATCGAAGCTGATCTCGAACGTTCAAGGTTCTTTCGTTGTGATGGACGCCAATCCTCAAGGTGAACGTACCCGGCGCAACATTTCAACGGCAGGTCTTGTCACGGAGATCGATCCGGTCCAGGAATGGACCCAGATGTTCAATGAGGTATGGCGGCAGTATCGCGACTGGTTCTATGCCCCCAACATGCACGGTTACGACTGGGCCAAGATCCGCGAGGATTACAAGAAGTGGCTGGAAGGACTGGCCCCGTTTGACGCCTCGCCCAAGCGATACGCCCACAATCGCACCGGCGAAGACAACGCTGACGCTCATATGAAGCGGCAGGTGATGGGGCGCGAGGTGGTGGTGG
>CAZSOE010000013.1:0-4107 GCA_964608335.1 uncultured Chloracidobacterium sp. | reverse complement strand
TGGCTTCCGTACGTGAACCACCGATCTGACCTGAACTACCTGCTTTCGGAAATGCAGTCCGAGCTTGCCGTGCAGCACGCTTATATCGATGGCGGCGACTTCAACCTGCCGCCGCGCGTGCGGGTCGCTCTTGCAGGCGCGCGCTTCGAGGCAGACAGGGCCGCGAACCGCTATAGGATAAGCAAGATCTTTCCGGGTCAGAACGAAGAGGATATATACCGTTCACCGTTTACCGAGGTCGGAAACGCCGCGAACGTAGGTGAATACGTGATCGCGATCGACGGCGAGAACGTGACGGCTGATCGCGACATTTATTCGTACCTGCGCGGCAAGGCCGACAGCACCGTGACATTCACGCTCAACAGCACTCCAAACGCCCAGGGTGCCCGAAAGGTCACCATCCGACCGGTGACGAACGAATCGGACCTCATCTATCTCGAGTGGATAGAGCAGAACCGCAAACGCGTCGACCAGCTTTCGAACGGCCGGCTCGGTTATATGCATATTCCGGATATGGGCGCCGCCGGTTTGCGCGAGTTCATCAAGTGGTATTATCCACAGCTCAAGAAGGAAGGCATGGTGATCGACGTTCGCGCCAACGGCGGCGGAAACGTTTCGCGGATGCTTATTGAACGGCTCAGGCGCAAACTTCTGGGCGTCAACTATAACAGCTTCCGACAGGACGGAAATCCATATCCCGACGGTGTGTTTCTAGGTCCAATGATCACGATCCTTAACGAGAACTCGGCCTCGGACGGCGATATTTTCCCGTATATGTTCCGCGAGGCAGGCCTCGGCCAGCTTGTCGGTAAGCGAAGCTGGGGTGGCGTCGTCGGCATCAACAATCGCGGCACGCTGATCGATGGCGGTGTTGTGAATGTGCCGCAGTCGGCCCTCGCGAATGCCAAGGGGCAGTACATAATAGAAGGCTATGGCGTCGATCCCGATATCGAGGTCGATAACGATCCCAGGTCGGTGATCGCCGGCCGCGATCCGCAGCTCGAACGTGCGGTCGCCGAGCTTATGAAGAAGCTGACGACGCCCGTCCGGCTTCCGCCGCGTCCGGCTGATCCTGTCAAGCTGCCGAAGAACTGATGTCGCATCTCCTCGAGGTCTCGGACCTCCGAACCCATTTTCCGACACGGGCCGGCCTCGTCAAGGCGGTCGACGGCGTTAGCTTTCACATTGCCGCCGGCGAGTTGCTCGGCCTTGTCGGTGAATCGGGCTGCGGAAAATCTATAACTGCGCTTTCGGTAATGCGCCTTATCTCACCGCCAGGCAGGATCGCCGGCGGCTCGATCAGGTTCAAGGGTGAAGAGCTGCTGACGGCAAGCGACGAGCGTATACGGCAGATCCGCGGCAACGAAATCGCGATGATCTTCCAGGATCCAATGACCTCGCTGAATCCGGTCTTTACTGTTGGCGAGCAGATCGCCGAGGCCCTGCGGCTCCACCGCAAGCTTGATCGAAAAAAGGCCTGGCAGGCCGCGATCGAGGCGATGCGCGAGGTCGCCATTCCGTCTCCCGAGCGCCGTGCTTCGGATTATCCGCATCAGCTTTCGGGCGGTATGCGGCAGCGGGTTATGATCGCGATGGCCCTCGCGTGCGACCCCGAGTTACTCATCGCCGACGAACCCACAACCGCTTTAGATGTAACCATTCAGGCCCAGATACTTGAGCTATTGGATGAGCTTCGAAAGACGCGAAAACTTGCCGTTTTGCTCATCACCCATGACCTCGGCGTTGTTGCAGAAGTAGCGGACAGGGTGTGCGTTATGTATACGGGCAAGATCGTCGAGGAATCCGGCGTTCATGAGCTGTTCGGCGACCCCAAACATCCGTACACCCGAGGGCTGCTCCGTTCGGTCCCTAAATTGACCGAGTCCGGCGTTGCGAAGGCCGAGCGATTGCAAACTATCGAAGGAACCGTCCCATCGCCGACATCACTTCCGCCCGGATGTCATTTTGCTCCAAGATGTGAGTTCAGGCTCGAGCGCTGTACGCACGGCGAGATCCCGTTCTATTTCACAGCGGACGGTTCCGCGGTTCGCTGTGTTTTGTTTGACCGCGAACCAGCCTCGGCGAGCGCGGCACGCTAGAACCTATGCAGAATACTGCGGCACAACAAAAGGCCAAGAACCTGCTTGAGGTTCGCCATCTCGTCAAGCACTTTCCCGTTTCGGGAAGTGACGATGTCGTGCGCGCGGTGGATGATGTTTCGTTTGACATTCGAACGGGAGAGACGCTTGGTCTGGTCGGTGAATCGGGCTGCGGAAAATCGACTGTTGGCCGCTGTCTTTTGCGCCTGCATGAGCCGACGAGCGGAGAGGTCCGGTTCGAGGGCAGCGATATCGTGGGTCTCTCGCACCGCAACATGCAGGCATTGCGTCGCGAGATGCAGATCATCTTCCAGGACCCGTACGCAAGCCTTAATCCGCGAATGAGCGTGCGATCGATCGTTTCGGAACCGCTGAAAATACACAAGATCGGAACTAAAGAGGAACAAAAAGCGAAAGTCGCGGACCTCCTCGAAAAGGTCGGCCTCGACCCGAAATACGCCGACCGTTATCCGCACGAATTCTCCGGCGGGCAACGCCAGCGGATCGGTATCGCTCGCGCGCTGGCGCTCAACCCCAAGCTGATCGTCTGCGATGAGCCGGTCTCGGCGCTCGATGTTTCGGTACAAGCGCAGGTCGTAAACCTTCTGCAGGAGCTACAGGACGACCTGGGCCTCACGTATCTCTTTATTTCGCACGGACTCGCGGTTGTCGAGCACATATCTGACCGGGTGGCGGTGATGTATTTGGGCAAGATCGTCGAGATTTGCGACGCGCGCGATCTGTACGCGGACCCACTGCACCCGTATTCCGAGGCGCTGCTTTCCGCAATACCGATCCCCGATCCGGAAGTGAAAAGAGAGCGGATCGTGCTCAAGGGCGATGTTCCTACGCCGATCGATCCGCCATCGGGCTGTCGTTTCAGGACGCGCTGCCCAATAGCGATCGCAGAATGCGCGGAGGTCGTGCCGGAGCTTCGCGAAATAAGACCGAACCATTTTGCTGCGTGCATTCGTGCCGAGGGTTACGCTGGCGCACGACCTGCCGATCAATGAAACTACCATGCCGGCCAAAGCGTATGGCGTCGGGGCAGGACAAAGGAAAGAGCAGGAGGGAGCAATGAACCGTTTAGCAGGTATAGTCACCGCCGCCATCGGCTTCGTCGTTTGCATACTAAGTATTGTCGGAATAATCCCGGGCCTGACCGGTGCCGGGGTCGCATTGCTGTTTGTCGGCGGTCTCGTCATCGGCTTGAGTTTTATAGATAAGCCGACCGATCCGGCGGTGGAGCGAATGTCGACGGGCAGCACGCTGGCAAATATCTTCTTTTCACCTTCCGATGTCTTTCGCAATTTGAAGAGCCATCCGCGCTGGCTGGTCGCGTTATTGGTGATGTCGATCCTGGGTTCGGCCTACTCGATACTCTTTCACTATCGACTGACACCAGAGCGTGTGGTCAACTATACGGTCGACAAAACTCTCGAGATGCCGATGATGAACGACCAAGCTCGCGAGCAGATCGAGAAAGGGCGAGCCGAAGCGATCGCGCAGGCCAAAAGTCCGGTCAGACAAGCGGGCACAGCGGTCGGGAGTTTCGCCGGAGCGATGTTCGGTTACGCGTTTCTCGCCCTGATCTTTTTCCTGATCGTGATGGCAATGGGCGGGAAACTAGGCTGGTGGCAGGCGTTCGCGGCCACCGTTTACGCGGCGTTTCCGTTCAGCGTGATCCGGTCACTGTTGAACACAGTGATCCTCTTTATTCGCGACCCGGCCGACATCCACCCGATCCTGGGGCAATCGACACTGATCCAGGACAACCTGAATTTTCTCGTGACCGCCAAGGAACATCCGGTCATATTCGTCCTACTCGGCTCGCTCAGCCTGCTCGGCTTTTATTGGATGTGGCTTAATGCGACGGGCCTCAAGAATGCGGGCGAGAAAGTGTCGGGGACTGCCGCATGGGGTGCCAGCATTGCGATCTACGGTCTTATGGTGCTGCTTGGAATGGCGGCGGCCCTGCTGTTCCCGGGGTTTATCAGCTAGGTTCGAT
>CAZSOE010000012.1:0-16624 GCA_964608335.1 uncultured Chloracidobacterium sp. | reverse complement strand
GTTTGAGATCTTTTAGTATCGACTGATAACCGGGATTGTAGCTGACGACGAGCATAAATTCGTCGGGTGCGTCGAGCACGGTGCCGCGTTTCTCGATCGGCAATCGCCGCCGATCGTCGGTCAGAGGGTGAATGATAACGACCGTGTCCTTACGTGCCTCAACGACCTCGTCCAGGTAACAGATCGCACCGGCACGCACTGCGGCGGTCAGCGGGCCGTCGTGCCAGATCGTCTCTTCGCCCTCAAGCAAAAACCGGCCAACGAGATCGGTCGAAGAAAGGTCTTCGTGACAGGCGACGGTGATCAGCGGGCGGTTCAAGCGGTGCGCCATGTACTCGACAAACCGCGTCTTGCCGCAGCCGGTCGGGCCTTTGAGCATCGCGGGCAGCCGTGCCGCGTACGCTGCCTCAAACAGCTCGACCTCGTCCTTGATCGGCAGATAGAAGGGCTCAGCCTTTACCCTATATTTCTCGACCGCTTGTTCCATGAAGTTTTATCTTAAAGATTTCCCGCAAAGACGCAAAGACCTCAAAGCGGCTACCGATCTTTTGTTTTCCTTTGCGTTCTTTGCGTCTTTGCGTGAAACTTCTTCTTTAGTGCTAGCGATCATTCAAGCTAGATTCGACCAACAGATCGCGGAAGCCAAAATGCTCTTTCGTGAGTACGAAGCATGGTTGGGCATGTCGTTGTGCTTTCAGGATTTTGAGAACGAGGTTGCGACGCTTCCGGGCAAATACGCGATGCCTGAAGGGCGACTTCTGCTCGCCTACTCGGAGGACACGCTTGCAGGCTGCATCGCGCTTAGAAAACTCGAAAACGATATCTGCGAGATGAAAAGACTGTATCTCCGGGACGAATTTCGCGGAAAACAGATCGGCGTCCAGCTGATCGAGCGTCTCATTAGCGATGCGAGAGAGATCGGTTATTCAAGGATGCGGCTTGACACTTACCCGCCACGGATGGAAAAAGCCGTGAGCCTGTATCGCACCCACGGCTTCATCGAGATCGAACCTTATTACAACAACCCTCACGAGGGTGTTCTATTCATGGAACTCACACTTTAGAGCGGCCGCGTCCCGAGATCGCCGTAGGCGGTTGGCGGCGGCGGGTTCATATTGAAACGCTGCTGCTCTAAGTATGGAAATACTTGCCGATATGCGAACGCATTCGCGACAAAGATGATCGGGATCGACACCAGGAACATTCCGATACACAGCATCAGCACGCCAAGCAAACCCACGAGGAACATAAAGATCATGAGCACCAGCAAGCCGCCAAGATTACTCATCCCGGCACGTGCGCTGAGCTTGATCGCGTCCATCGGACCGAGGTCATGTTCCATCGCCAGCGGTACTGCAAAGAAAAAAGCGGCCCACCATAGGAACCCAAATACCATGAAGACCAAGATGAGGATCACGATCAGGATGATCATCCCACCGCCGACAACATCGCTCCCGGAGACCTGAAAGAAATCAAAATCTCGGGAGCGACGCGGGTCGATGAATGAGCTGCCTATCTGGAAAGCGTACTGAACGACATTTGCGATAATGCTCGGGATCGACTGGATCAGGCCGATTACCATGAGCGGCACAAACTTCTCAAACCCCTTGAACATCATCCCAAACTCGATCGGCTCGCCACGCATGTCGCGAAGGGCGACATAATATACGCCGCCCATCACGGGTCCTAAGATGAAGAAGTTCAGACATGGCACGCAGGCGATCAGAACATACGCGATAAGGGAGACGCCGAGGAACATTCCATAGTTCCTCTTGACCATTTCCCACGCGTTGCCGATACAATCGCCGGCATCGATCGCGCCACGTTGAAACTCAATGTGCTGCATCCTACGGTGCCACTACCTTGCGCGGCAGTTTATCATCCATCATCGCCGTCTGGTAAACGAACATCGCAAGGATGATCGACATTTGCTTCATATCGTCGGCCTGAATGCGGTCGAAGACGTCCATGTTCGAGTGGTGCGTCCGCGTATCATACTCGACGGCGTCCTGGATGAACTGGAAGCCAGGCAGACCGATAGCGTCGAACGCCAGGTGGTCAGTTCCCCCCGTATTCGATAGCGAGAGCGTGTAAGCGGCCATGCTCATATCTTTTGACGCGTCAAAGTCGGTCTTCCACCACCGCGGGTCGCGAAACGCACTCAGCCATTGCTTAAAGATCGGCCGCACGCCCTCGTTACCCTGCATATAAACGCCACGGATCTTGCCCGTACCGTTGTCGATGTTGAAATAGGCCGAGAACTTGTCGTAATCGGCGAGCTTTGTGAGAGGCTGCGGCGCGGCACCCTGACCTCCACCGCCTCCTCCGCCACCCGGACCGCCGGGTTGGCCCGTACCGCGATAGCCAAAGTGTTCACGGACATAAGCCCGCGAGCCGAGCAATCCTTGCTCTTCACCCGACCACAGAGCGATGCGTATCGTGCGTCGCGGCTTGAGGCCGAGGGTCTGGATGATGCGAACGGCCTCCATCATTACCGCGCAGCCGGCTCCGTTATCGGTCGCACCCGTACCCGATTGCCACGAATCGAGGTGGCCGCCAAGCATTACGATCTCATCCGCTTTGTCGGTGCCGGGGATCTCGGCGATCGTGTTGTACGCATTGAGGTCGGCATCCTGAAATTCGACCGCAAGGTCAACGGTCATCGACACCTTTTCGCCCGCATCGACCATTCGCACAAGGCGATTGTAATGCTCGACCGCCGCGCTGATCTGGATAGGAACGATAGCGCCTTTCGTTCGCACATTCGTCGGTGGCGTTCCCGGCGGAGGAGGTGTTGCCGGTGTGACCGCTGTGGCGCCCTGGACAAAGATCGTCCCGCCATCGCCGCGGCCCGCGTCGATCAGAATGGCCGCTCCTTCCTCATGAAGAAAACGAAAACGCTGTGCTGCGGTTATCTGCCCCGGCTGAGCCTGGCCGCCGCCCCCGAACGGACCGCCGGCTCCCGGCCGGATCGTCGCCGGATCCGGAGCATCGGCGAGCGCCAGAAGCTGCGAATCGGTATACCGCCGAACGTTCGCCTCGTTATTAGGCGCGACCGCACGCGGATTGCCGACAAGCACGATCTTGCCTTTCAGATTGCCCTTATACTTCTCAAGCTCGGCCTCCGTCGTTGCCCAGAATTTGACAACCTCGCCGGTGTAGGCCGTGCCCTTGTGATTGCCGTTTCCGTTGGGCTCGGGTGTCTTGGTCTTTTTCGCCTTCGGATCGACCGGCGGAGGCGGCGGGATCAAGGTGTCGGTACCCGGCGACCATGCTTTTGGATATGCGATCAGCGGAAATGCTGTTGGCCCATCGACATTCGCATAGAACCGTTTTAGCGTCCATCCGCGGCCGAACGGGCCCCACTGCTCGAGATGCGCGTTTTGAAGGCCCCACCCCGCAAGCGTGTCGCGCGTCCAATCGTTCGCTCGTTTCATTCCCGGCGACCCTGTTAGACGCGGCCCGATAACGTCGGACATATAGCTCAGGGTTTTCATGACCTGAGAGTTTTTAGTTCCCTCTTCCTTGATCTTGTCAAAGACATCGCGGGGAGCCTCGTAGATCTTGATGCCGTTCTGGCCGAAGCTCGCTGTGGGAAGCAGTACGGCAAAAACGAGCAAGACGCCAACGATCCTTCGTCGAATCATAGCTGTATTCTCCTTTGAACTGGTTTGGATCTTAAAAAGATTACCTTTCTTATACCACACCGGCGGGCAAAAGTATCAAGACCGAGCTTCTCAGACCGTGGTCCAGGTAAAAGTGTAAGCGGGCGGGACGTTCTTAAGAATAAGAGGGCTTCGTTTGGACTTCCCATAGCGGTTCTTCAGGAACTCGCGTATTTTGCGGGCAGGCGGCAGGAAGTAGCCGTGGGCGTACTGGAACAGCCGAAGCTCGCAGCCTTCGTCCATAAAGCGCGCAATATCGGCCAGTACTGCCTCACTAACCTCCTTTGGCAGAGAAACAAACGGCAGACAGCAGATCAAATAACGGACCTTGCCGAGTCCAAGGTTCTGGTGGATCGAGTAGCTCTCAGCCGCGTTGCCGCAGATAATATTGAGATCCGGATATCTGCGGTTCAGGGCCCGAACCAGTTCACCATCCAGCTCTATGCCAAGATACGATTCGCGAGACGGGATGACGTCGCGGAGGAACTTGGTTATCGCTCCGGTCCCCACGCCGAGTTCCATTACGATATTGTCCTTGTCCGGCGTGATCCCTTGCAGCATCTCGGCCGCAAGCTCCGGGGAGCTTGGCGCAATGGCCCCGACCTTTAAGGGGTTTTTCAGAAATGCCTGCAGGAACTGAAGGTTTTCGTGCATAGACACGCGTTGCTGAGCGGGAACGGCTTCCCCGCAGCCGCGGGATATTACGCTTCGGTTAGTTCGACAGCCATTTTATAACCACAATCCTCATTTTGGCAATACCGGAATATGCCGGGCCGGCCTTAACCCCCTCACCCTCGAATACGAAAGGGATTCTCGGATAGTTCGAGCGTCAAACCACTGGCCATCTACCTATCCTTTCTTCTTTGCGGTTTTCCCGGAAGGTGCTTTTTTCCTGGCCGAAGGCTTCGTCTTTTTTGCAAAGGCATTCGGGAACTCGGCTTCAATAAGTTTTTTCACCTCTTCCAGAGTTAGACCGGCTGCTTCGTCCGCAGTTGGCCGCGTGCCGTCTGCTTTTTTTGGGATCGAAATGACCTTTTTTCCGAATTTGATAACGGGTCCCCAACGGGCGTTTTCGACCGATATCTTCTCGTCTTCCCATCGTTGTATGTAGCGATTCGCTTCTTTGGCGACCTTTGCCTCGATAAGCTCGTTCATCTCGGCCTGGGTCAGATTCTGAAGATCATACCGTCGGGGCACGTTGATGAACATACCGTTCCACTTTATGAACGGCCCGAAACGTCCGGTTCCTTTTGTGATCGGCTTATTGTCAAACTCGCCGACCGGAGCATCCGCCTCCTGTTTAGCTTTTATGAAAGCGATAGCTTTTTCCGCATCCACCGATGCGAGGTCGGTACCTCGCGGTATCGAAATAAATTCGTCACCCCATTTAACGTATGGGCCAAAGCGGCCGATGTTCACGGACAACTCCTTGCCTTCATAACTGCCCATCGCGTCCTGGAGTTTAAAGAGCGTCAGTGCTTCTTCAAAAGTTATCGTTTCGATGCTCTGTCCTGTGGGGATTTTTGCGAATCTCGGTTTCTCGTCTTCGGTGGCACTGCCGATCTGGATAATGGGTCCATATCGGGCCATTCGTGCAACTACCGGCTTACCGCTTTCGGGATCGGTGCCCAGAACTCGTTCGCCCTTAGCGCGCTCGGCATTCTCGATGGTGTTGTCAACGTCCTTTTTGAAAGGGCCGTAAAACTCATCGATCATTTCATTCCACTTCAATTTGCCATCGGCAACCTCATCGAACTCTTCCTCGATCTTGGCTGTGAAGCCATAATCCATAATGTCGTCGAAGTGCTGCTTCAGAAAATCCGTGACGAGCAGCCCGAGGTCCGTCGGAAACAGTTTCGCTTTTTCCGCACCGGTCGTTTCAGATTCTTCACGCTTACTGATCACGTCATCCTTTAAGACCAATATGCGGTAAGCCCTCTGCACACCTTCTTTGTCTCTCTTTTCTACGTACTCTCTTTTTTGGATCGTAGAAATTGTGGGTGCGTACGTGGACGGGCGGCCGATGCCCAGCTCTTCCAGTTTTTTTACCAATGAGGCTTCGGTATATCTCGGCTGAGGACGGCTGAACCTTTCAGTCGCTCTAAGTTCCGACAGCAGCAGCGGTTGGCCGATGGTCATCGGCGGCAGCAGGCCTTCGGATGATTCTTCCTGCTCATCCTCATCCTTATCTTCCCGATACACTTTCAGAAATCCGTCGAATTTCAATACCTCGCCCGATGCGGTCAATTCTCCTTTGTTCGTCGAGATCTCTATATCGACTGTAGTTTTTTCCAATTCGGCGTCGGCCATTTGCGAGGCCACGGTTCGTTTCCAGATCAGCTCATACAACTTTTGCCAATCCGCTTCATGGATCGTCGCGACGCTCGGGTTGGTCGGGCGAATAGCTTCGTGAGCTTCCTGCGCCGACTCATTCTTGTTCTTGAACCACCGGGACTGGTGGTACCTTTCGCCGTAAAGCTCGCTTATTGTCCGCGTGATGTCAGTGCGGGCCGTATCGCTCAGGTTTACGCTGTCGGTACGCATATACGTAATATGCCCGTTCTCATAAAGCTTCTGGGCGATGAGCATCGTTCTGCCGACGCCGTAACCAAGTTTTCTCGAGGCTTCCTGTTGCAGCGTTGATGTCGTGAAGGGCGGGGCGGGAGAACGTTTACCCGGTTTAACCTTCACATCGGTTACCTTATATTCGGCCCCTACACATCCCTGTAAAAACTTTTCTGCATCCTCGGCGCTGTTCTGCTTTCTTCCTTCAGCCTTGAATGTTACTGCCTTTCCCGTAATATCATCGGCAACAAATAACCCTTCAATTTTGAAATGGCTCAAAGCTTGAAAGGCATTGATCTCGCGCTCACGTTCGGCGATGAGGCGTACCGCGACACTCTGAACACGACCGGCGCTTAGGTTCTTGTTGCTCGTACTGATCTTGCGCCACAACACTGGGCTTAACTCAAATCCGACGATGCGGTCCAGCACCCGACGCGCCTGCTGCGCCATAACCAGGTCCATATTTACGGTGCGCGGATTCGTTACGGCAGCTTCTATCGCCGGTTTGGTGATCTCATGAAACACGATCCGTTTTGTCGACCTCGGATCGAGGCCCAAAACTTCGCACAGATGCCAGCTGATCGCTTCACCCTCGCGGTCCTCGTCCGTTGCCAGCCATACTTCATCTGACCTTTTTGCCAGCGACTGAAGTTCACTTACGACCTTTTTTTTGTCTTCGGGAACAATATAACGAGGCTCAAAACCCTTTTCGATGTCGATACCCATGCCCGCCTTTTCAAGGTCGCGGATATGCCCATAGCAGCTATTCACCTGAAAATCTTTTCCAAGGATCTTTTCTATGGTCTTTGCCTTTGCAGGACTTTCGACTATTAGCAGGTTCTTCGACATCTTGAAAAAAATACGTCAGCCACCTCATTGTGCTGACGTTTGAAGGTTCTAACACCTCGCTCGCGATCTTGTCAATGCGAGCGAAATTACTTTGGAGTTATTTGCTGCGCAAAGTTGCGAACGATCTCGACATGCCGGTCGTTCAAGGAAAGGGTGATGTCCCCAACGCGGAACGCGATCTTTGGTGAGTTAGCGAACTTAAGAAACTGCTCTGGCTTCAACGCCAACATCATCAATTCCATGGTTAAACCGCTAAGTCCGGGATCGTTCCTGATCTGTGCACTCTGCGGGATCGGGACTTGCATACCCACATTCGGACTTCCGCCGGTCGCATAAAACGTATCGAGCCCCCTTTTCGCCTCGCTTTTCATGATCGTATTGCTCAACGAGCCTAGTTTTGCTTCTTCGGTGTCGGTAATGACGACCAGTGAGCGATCCTTGAAAACAGCCTTCTTCGAGAACGAGTAAATCTGGATATCAATTTTCTTCGGCGGCGAGGCCGGCCGATCTTGGCCCTTGAATATGCTGCCGAACGTGATCTGAACAAACTGGTCGTCGGTATTCAGGAGGTAGAGCATGTTCGTGTCGACCTTTGTCGAATTGTCGTCTTTGAGATATTCGGTCCGGACACCCGTGCCTTGGCCACTTATGATCGTTGCCGACGCGAAAACTAGAATCGCGACAAAAGAAGAACGAATTGTATACATACTACCTCCATGAACCTACCTAGTTATTCATAATAATCTCAACCGTTCTTCATGCGCGCTTAGCGTAGTTCTTACCGGGCAACACGCGTATCAGCTCGCGTATATCTAGGCTGACCAGCGCGTTGTTCAGATCACCGAACGACAGTTTGGTTGTCTCGAGGAGGATGTCGATGTGGGTAGAATCGTCTGGTGCCAGGACCTCCCAAACTTTGCGCTCGTTCTCGTTAAGGTCGGCGGGCATGAGGTCAGGTTGGTGATCATTGTCCTTTGCTTTTTCGTCGTCTATCCGCGGCGGAAGTATGGCCGACGCTATCTCGCTCGGCAGCTCAGAAACGACATCCTGCCACTGTTGGACCAGCTTCGCACCGCTCTTGATAAGGTAATTAGTGCCGAAGGAAACGCCCGACGTAATGTTGCCGGGAACCGCCATCACTTCGCGTCCCTGTTCGGCCGCGAGACGGGCCGTTATCAACGAACCGCTTCTTTCGGAGGCTTCGACGATAAGTACGCCCAAACTCAGCCCGCTTATGATTCGGTTGCGATAGGGAAAGTTGTCTTTGAGCGGCGGCGTTCCCAACGGGAACTGAGTAACGACGCAGCCGCCTGAATTTAGAATGTCACGAACGAGCCCTGTATTCTCGCGTGGATAAACGGCGTCGATACCGGTTCCCAAAACCGCGATCGTCCGCCCGTTCCCCCTGATCGCTCCGCGATGAGCGGCGGCGTCAATGCCGCGGGCAAGTCCTGAGATCACGCATACGCCGCGCGAGGCCAGGTCACGCGCCAGCATCTCGGACGCGTTCTCGCCATAGGTCGAGCACGTCCGCGAACCCACTACGCCGACGGACGGCTGGTCGAAACACGCCTGCCAGTCGCCCTTGACATACAACACCGGCGGCGGATCGTCGATCTCGCGGAGCAACGACGGATAGCTCCCGTCATCGAGGATCAGCACATCGCCGCCAAGCTCCTTAACACGATCAAGCTCACCCGCGGCCTTCTCATGCAGCCTGCGTCCGATAATGCTCTCGATAGTCTCCGGCTTTAACCGAAGCGATTCCAACTCGCCCCGCCGCGCGTGAAAGATCGCATCGGGCGACCCAAACCGCTCAAGCAGCTTCGTCGCCGCCCGCGGTCCTACACCCGGTGTCATATTCAACGCTATCCAATCGATCATTTTGACTCTAGACTCGCGACTCCGGACTCTCGACTCTTATGGCGGAGGCGTGTGGGAGTCGAACCCACCCAAGACTGCTCTCGCAGCCTCGCTGACGGTTTTGAAGACCGCGCCCATCACCGGACAGGATGCGCCTCCCGCAAGTCGCTATGGTTCAGAATAGCTGCATTTCACACCCGCTATCGGCACCGGTTCGAACTTTTTTGAAATAAGATCCGCGATCCAGAGTCGTGAAGGTTTGAAGATGCCCTGCCGGCGCACGATCGTACCGACACCGACAACATTGGCATCCGCGGAGAGCGGTTCGCCACCGCGCTCGCACTCAATGGAAGGATCCGCGGAAAAAAGAAGGTAGTCGGTCTTTTGCAGAGTGGGAAAATACACAACGTCCAGAACCTTCCACCCGGTTACACCCGTCGAATCCTGCCCGGTCGAAACCTCGAGCCAGAACATCCGTGCCCTTCCCGCGTTGACCTGAGAGATCCCGTACACGGGGTCCGCATTGATGTCGCCAATGAGTCCGCCGCCTAAATGCTTCACGCCGTTCGGGAGGGTTTTGCCCGGCAGAATGCTCTTGTATCGGTAATTTATGTACTTGGCTCCGGCGCTTTGCGCAACCACGTCGGTAACGGCGAGCAGGACGAGAGTAACGAGTATGACCTTCATCAGCACACCTCAACTTTTCATCAATAGCAGAGCAATAAGCGTTGCACGCCTTGCAATATCACTCACCAGGATATGTTCATCCAGAGTGTGAGCACCTGCTCCGGTTACGCCGAGGCCATCAAGAACCGGAACGCCTAAGGCTGCTACAAAGTTGCCGTCGGAACCACCGCCCACCTGTGCCTCGCCAAGCTCGTAATCAAAACTGGCCGCCAAAGCCTTCGCCCGCTCGTAGAGCGCCGCAACGGCTTCCGTCCTTTCCATCGGCGGCCGGTTGTCGCTACCCTCGAGTTCGAGCGAAACCCGTTCGTCGGCGGATCTTAAGGCCCTAAGCTCCCGGTATACACGTTCGGCCTCGTCGGCGACACTGAACCTTACATCTATATCGCATTCGGCGAGATCGGGGATCACGTTGATCGTCGTGCCACCGCGAAAGGTCGTAACGTTAACGGTTGTGCCGATCTCGGGTCGCCCGACCGAATGTATAGCCTCAATCTGCCGGGCAAGCTCGCGAACGGCATTGGCTCCTTTCTCGGGCTCGAGGCCCGCATGTGCCGGCGCCCCGTGTGCCCGCAACGTATAGATACCAGTACCTTTACGCGCTGTCTTTACTCGGCCCTCGGCTGATGGCTCGAGTATCAAGCAGGCCGCCGATGCCGCGGCTTCGCGCTCCACGATAGCGCGCCCCGACATGCTGCCGACCTCCTCGTCGCAGGACAGGACGACAGTTATCGGCGTTGCCGGCCGGGTACCGGTCGCGGCAAAAAAACGAAGCGCCTCGAGCATCAGGACCACTCCGGACTTCATGTCAAAGATCCCGCATCCGTGGAACCGATCGTCCTCGATCCGAGTAGGGTTTTTTTTCGCCGTTCCGACGGGGTGGACGGTGTCGGTGTGTCCCAGCAGAAGTGTGGGTCGCGTATCGCCCGGGAATGCCCGGATGATGACGTGTTCCCCCGAGACGGTTGCCATCCTCTCGACGTCAGCATTCAGGCCGGTTGCATTCGCCTGGCTCTCAACCCAGTCGGCTACTTCGCGACTTCGCTCGGCGTCATGTGATGGCGATTCAATATTTACGAGTTCACCGATCAGTTCTACGACCGGGTCCCGCCTCGATTCGAAGTAACGCAATATCTCGGTCGGATTCATGAAAGGTGGTTCCGATGGCGGGACTAGTTTGGTGCCCCCGTTGAGGTGGCTCCGCCGAATGCCTGGTTGAAAACCGCGGCCATGCGATAGCCGGCCAGCGCGAGCCGCTCTTCGGCTATCTTCATCGCCTTCTTCTTGTACTTATCCGATGGCATCTCGAACCGTTTGAGATCTGCCGAAAACACGTCGTTTTGTGCCGCTGTCAGGCTCTCTTTTATCCAATCTTCGAATTTGCCCGGCGCCAGGCGTGATCCCATTTTAGCAAGGGGATATTTCTTCATTATTTTCTCAGCTAGCGGATCAACGTAATCGGCGTCGCAATCGCTGTTCTTGTTCGGAATGTTGCGGACGATTATCGAGTCCCAAAACCAGTGCAGGTTCTCCTGTCGCTCGCGTGGTGTGCCCTGCGGCGTCAGCAGGAACAGGTTTCCGCCCTGATCCCCGTTCCTCTCCATATCGGTCACGCGCGCTGAGGTGTGAAGCGGTTGGTGGAGGTCGCCGATCAGGTGCTGCAGCCAGGCAATGGTCACAGCCTTTTGCGCGTCCGGGGCATTTCCGTTAATGGTCCGGGTATCCTCTATAAGCCGCTCCAGCGCCTTGCCTCCATCCTCCGGCGCCTTAAGGGTCTCGATCTTGCCGTCCTTTGTCGTCCAGAAGGTGTCTGAGTAGTGCCAGTTCGAGTGGTGATACTTGCGCATCCGAACCTCGAAGTTGCGGTCCCGGATGATGTCCGGCCACGTCGAGATCAGCATGAAATACTCACGCTTACGTATCTCCTCGGCCCGCGTGCCATAGGTCATGTAATAGGTCGCAAGGTCCGAATCTTCGGGGGCGGAAAGCAGGATCTTAACAACTCGATCGCGCGCGTCCGGGGTCATTTTCGACCAGGCAATATAGGCCGAGATCTTGTGACCTGTCTCGTCCCAGCCAAATACCGCAGGGCATAAAACGACCGCAGAAAGGGCGATCAGACCAAATTGGCGTACTTTTCTTAACATTCGCAAGGGTCTCCTGAATTCTTTGCCTAAATACTATCGAAAACGGGGTTAAGAGGGAATTGGGGCCCCAGGGGGCCGCTAAAAGGTCAACCTTTTTCGACTGTATCGCATCATACAAATGCAAAAGCCCTTCAGGCGTAACGTTCATTGATACGGAGGACGGGCCACTCGCGGTGGCCGCTGAAAGGCAAATGCAGGGATTTTTGGAACAAAGGTTGACATTCCGGCGTTTAATTGGTAGAAGTAACGATTCGCCCGGACGACCGATCGGCTTTATCGCCTCGCTTTTCGGGTGTTGGCACGAAGAACTAAGCCGACCGTTCACTGATAACGAAGGTTCATATCGCGTGTGTCTGGAATGTGGAGCACGCAGGATGTTTGATACAGAGAGCTTCAAAACATTGGGGAGATTTTACTACGCCCCTTTCGGCGGCGTCGGCCGTAACTGACGTACTTTATACCCTTCAATAATACCTACCTAAATAAGACCTACCGGGTGCGGCGCTTGATTCAAGAGCCGCACCCTTTCACTTTCTAATAGCTGAGCCAGCCGTCGAAAACCCAGCCGGTATAGCCGTTATAGCTTGCGCGACACCACCGGCCCGAGCGGTTGGCGATCCGCGTCGTATTAAGGCACCCGCCGATCGTGAGCGTTGCTCCGTGCGGTATCTTCATTATCCGCTGTCCGGCCTCGCTGTTCGGGAAGGTCCGCAAGGCAAGAAAGCCGTCACCCGGCGAATCGACCCTCGCCGTGCGGGTCGCCGATGCCGGTTGGTTGGGGATATTAAGCGGAATGTCGATCGGCCTGTTGCTCGCGGTCTGCTCGCTTAGCCGCTTTGCGAGATCGGCGATCTGTTTCCGCAGCTCCTCGGTCTCGTCAAAAGCCGGCGCCTGGGTCGGAGAAGCCACCGCCGGCGTTGGCGAAACGTTGTTCGCCATCTGTGGCCGTTCGCGGTTGAAATAAACCAATGTCCCGACGGCAACTGCGGTCGCGATCAGGAAGCCGATCACCAGAAGACCGAGTACCAACTTAAGTAGAACGTTCGAAGAGCCGGGCGTGGCGTTCGGTGCCGGCGCCGGTGCGGCCGGGCCGGGGATGGGCGCGGTCGGCTGTGCAATGTCGACCCGCATCGGGGCCGTTCCTGGCCGAACGATGGTATTCTGTTCGTCATCGATCGCGTTCAGCGGTGCCCCATCCGAAAGGCAATAGAGGAGGCTCGTATCGGTATACGTGTTACCACAGGTCGGGCATTGCTTCATACGGCGTATTCTATATCAACTCTGTGGGCGGATTAACCTGTAAATGCTGTGAACGTGCTGAGAGCACTTCTGCGCTATCCTGTTGAGAAACTCGATAGTAAACCGCGAGACGGCGGTATGGGCTTGAAGAAGGCACGAGGAGATCTATGAGCGACGAACAACCCCGACAAGTTTCAAGAGGAATGAAATGGGCCGCGTATATTTGCAGCGGTCTGAGTGTTGCGCTCCTGACGTTCAGCGCATCGGGCAAGTTTCTGAAGCCCGAAGGGATGGAAGCTAACATAGAGCATCTCGGCTGGCGCATGGACCAGATGACGCTGCTCGGCATTGTCGAACTTGCCTGTGTCGTCGTCTATCTCATACCGCGAACATCTGTGCTCGGAGCCGTACTGCTGACCGCATATCTTGGAGGCGCGGTGGCAACCCACGCTCGCATTGGGGATATGTTCATTATTCCGATCGTCCTGGCCGGGGTTATGTGGTTGGGGATTTTTTTGGTCGAGCCGCGGCTATGGTCGCTCTTGCCTATCAGGAAGTAAGAAATTATGTCTAAATACGCTGATGTCTATTTGTGCCCGATAGCCGAGAAGAACGTCCCGGCCTACAAAAAGATGGCGACCGCCGTGGGCAAGCTCTTTCTGAAGCACGGCGCCCTGCGCTATCGCGAATATCAGGCGTCTGACTTGAAAGTCGAGGAAGTCGTGCCGTTTGATAAGACCGTAAAGCTCAAACGGGGGGAGACCCTGATCTACGCGGCCGTCGAATTCAAGTCAGAGGCCCAGCGCAACAAGGTCATGAAAGCCGTTATGGCCGACCCGAAACTGATGGCGATGTGTTCGCCCGAAGACAAACAACTCTTCGATTACAGAAGAATGGTCTACGGCGGATTCAAAGTACTCGTCGACCTCTAAAAATGGCCGAATCGAACGGCGCCGCGGCCGCCAAGCAGCACGAGGCTCCGGAAAAGTCAAAGTTCGACCCTTCGATCACTGAAGGCCCGTTGTCGCGCGCCGTTTGGAAGATCGCGTGGCCAGCCATCTTAACGAACCTCATCAGTGGACTTCAGGGATGGGTGGACCACATCCTGGTCGGCAACCTCATCGGCTATCAGGCCAACGCAGCCATCGGCGTGAGTTGGCAGATATTCCTGGTCGTGATCGTCTTCATATCGTCGGTGTTTATCGGCATGAGCGTTCTGGTGGCACGGTTTGCGGGAGCCCGAGACGAGGAGAAGGTCAACCGCACAGTCTATCAGGCCTTCCTGACCGCGATCTTTATGTCGCTTGGCGTCCTGGCCCCGATCGGATACTTCGGCGCCCCAGCTCTTCTACGTCTGGTGACTTCCGATCCGACGGTCGCCGCTGAGGCTCTTCCCTACTTGCGGATAATGTTTGTCTTCAGCACCGGCCTGCTTATCTACTTCATGCTCGCCGGGGCACTCAGGTCGGCCGGAGACGCCCGCACCCCAATGGTTCTGGGGATCGCGATGACGATACTCAACCTGGTGTTCAACGTTATCCTTATCCGTGGATTTGGGCCAATACCATCATTTGGAACCGCGGGTTCAGCAATGGGGACGTGCCTCGCAACGGGCCTGATCGGCTTGTTCGCGCTGTACCGTCTGACGCGGGGCGGGTGGGTGGTTTCGTTCCCTCGCGGCGGATACGCGCCAGATTGGGGCGTGATAAAAAAGCTGTTCAAGTTTGGCCTGCCGGCGGGTATTCAAGGGATCGCGATGAACATAGGCGGCGTGATGATGCTGTGGTTCATGGGATCACTGGTCGACGGGGCCGCGACGCAGGCAGCCTATGCAGTGGTTTACGGACAGTTGTTTTTGCTCATCACATGGTCGTCGAACGCTCTGATGGGAGCCTCGGCTGCTGTCGCCGGGCAGAATCTCGGTGCCGGTCGTCAGGACCGCGCCGCAGCGGCCGTACATACCGCCGCGCGGATCGGTATAGCGGGGGCAGCATTGGTCGGTATCTTCTACTTCTTCTTTCCTCACCAGCTCCTCGCGATCTTTGGCATGACCGACCCGGCGGTCGTCGATATCGGTACCCAGCTGCTCCGCGTCCTGAGTATCTCAGGATTGTTCGTGACCGCGGCCCTCGCGTACACAGGCGGCCTGCAAGGTACGGGCGATACCAAGAGCCCGCTCTATATCTCGATCGTGTCGCAGGTGGCCGTTCCCCTCGGCATTTGTTTTGTCATCTCGCAGGTCAACACTCTTCGGCCCCTGCATATCTGGCTGGCGATCCTGGCAGGCCATATGACGCGGTGCGGGCTGAGCGTAATACGCTTTGCCCAGGGTAAATGGAGCAGCATCCGCGTCGACATCGAAACGACCGCCGCATGAAAAAGAGCGTCGCTTGTTCAACGACGCTCTCGCTTCGATCCTCACTTCGTTCGTGCCGGCTCATATCCGCAGCGGCATTACAACGTACTTGTAATCGTACGTGGTTTCGCCGGCGATCGAGAGCTGCGTTTGAGCATTCGGGTCTTTGAATTCGAATGCGATACGGACCGGCTGAGCCGATTCCCGAACGCGGACCTTGTCGCCGTCGGTTTCCTTGACCGTAGTGTCGCCGCCGGCTTGTTCGATCGTCTCGGATGCGATCATCTCTGCCGATCCGACGTTCTGGAGAAACTCGAGCAGGTACTGCCAATTGAATCCAAGGGTCACTTCATCGCCCGAGTATTCCGCCTGCACAACTTCATTACCTTCTCCCTGTTCCGCCGACTGGGCACTCACCTCGATCTCGCCCTCGCGGACCGTCAGACGTATCGACCGATTTCTCTCATCCGCGATCAGCGACATTCGCCGGACGGCGCTACGCATCTCGTCGAGGTCAAAGACGGCCCGATGATCGTTGTCCTTCGGCATCACCATCTCGTAGTTCGGAAAATTCCCCGAAAGCTTGCGTGTGATAAGCAGCCGGCCCTCCGTTTGAAAATAGACGTGGTTCTGGTCCTCGCCGAACGAAACATCACCCTCACCGCGTGAAAGCTTGACCAGTTCAAGCAAGGCCTTTTTGGGGATCAACGTGTCGATCGCCCCGTCTTTGTCGTCGATCTCTCGTTCGACATAGGCAAGCCGATGGCCGTCGGTCGTCACCATTTTTGCTACACCGTCGCCGACGATGAACTTGGCGCCCGAAAGTGTAAAACGTGACTGTTCCGTCGTGATCGCGAACTGAGTGTTTCGCACGAAGAAGCCGAACACCTCGGCCGACAGCTTCATCGGCGTACTCTTGAAGTGCGGCAGCTCGGGAAACTGCTCCTTGTTCACGCCGGCCAGGCGATAGTTCGTCCGCCCCGCCTTTAAGGTCACCCACTCGTTCTCTTCTTTCTTGAAGTGAACGTCACCCGGTTCGAGGGCCCGAACGATGTCGAAAAGCTTTCGTGCCTGCACGCAGATCGCACCGGCCTGGATCATCTCGGCCTCGGCATCGCACCGTATCGTGCAGTCGAGATCGGTGCCGACGATCCGGATCTCGTTCTCACCGATCGATTCGATAAGAATATTCGACAGCACGGGAATGGTCGTCTTTCTTTCGACAACTCCCTGAATGAACCCGAGCTCTTCCTTGA
>CAZSOE010000011.1:0-16704 GCA_964608335.1 uncultured Chloracidobacterium sp. | reverse complement strand
GAGGTGAAGAAACCTGTCTCGCCCTTGTTCACCGGCACGACGTGAAACTCGCCCGTGCCATTTTTGGTTAGGCGATACGGCTGGAAGAACTGTCGCCACTCATCGAGCTGGAATGTTCCCGGTTTTTCCTTTTCGTAAATGACGTTGGGTGATGTTCCCGCTGCGACACAAACCGTGTGTGCAGGGAACTCGTGCAATTCGCCAGTGTTTTCGAACTTGCCTGTGTCGGCAACAAAATTGAGCCGCTCAAAAACCACGGCTTTCACCGCGTTGTATTCGTCCGGCACCGCCTCGACGGGATTCATGCACTCGACGAAATCAATTCCTTCCTCGAGAGCCTTTTGAACTTCCTCGTGATTTAGACGATAAGCAGGGGAGTCTTGCAGCCGCTTTCTATAGATCAGCGACACACCGCCCCAGCCGCGCACCAACGGAATGAAGTTCGGCTCTTCTCCGTTCCGCGCCGCCCGCGCGCGTTCGGCGCGGATCTCGCGTCCATGCTCGAGAAATTCCTGCAGGACACGTACTTCCTCTTCGTCAAAATGCTCGGCAACTTTTTCTTCGCCAAATTCGGCCACGACCTGCTCAAATTTGGCGAGCATCTTCTCGCATTGGACCGGATAATAAGCAAACAATTCCGTCGCCGTATCGATGCCCGTCAGGCCGCCGCCAATGACGACCGCGGGCAGGCGGACCTGCAGATTCGACAGCGTATCCTTTTTGAATGCACCAGTTAGCTGCAACGCCATCAGAAAGTCCGACGCCTGGCGGATCCCGCGGATGAGGTTATTTTTCATCGGCACGATCGTTGGCCGGCCCGCACCGGTCGCGATCGCGATGTGATCGAATCCGAAATCCCATGCGTCCTCGATCGTAAGTGTTCCGCCGAAACGAACGCCGCCATACGCGCGAAAATACTTGCGACGCGACAGCATCAACTGCACCATCGTCAAGAAGTTTTTGTCCCAACGGACTGTGATGCCGTACTCAGAAACACCCCCAAAGCCTGAAAGGATACGTTCGTCGAGCTGCTCAGTGATCTCAGAGATGTGACGTATTGGTTTAGGACAGCTGTTAGCTGTTAGCTGATAGCTGTTAGTCGTTCTTTCCGTTTTGCCGGTCCACGCGGCAGGCAGTGGTTCGATCTTCAAACCGTCGACGCCGACGACGCCAAAGCCTTCATTCAGTAAATAGTGCGCGAGCGTGTAGCCTGCGGGCCCAAGGCCGACTACTAGAATGTTCTTGCCGTTAAACGGCAGCGGATACGGTCGCTTTGCGTTGAGCGGGTTCCAGCGCGTGAGCAAACTGTAGATCTCAAATCCGTATGGCAGATCGAGAACGTCGGTGAGGACCGATGTCTCGGCAAGCGGTATGTTGACGGGCTCCTGCTTTTTGAAGATACAGCCCTTCATACAGTCGTTGCAGATGCGATGACCTGTTCCCGCGCACATCGGGTTGTCGATCGCGACCAATGCGAGAGCTCCGATCGAGTCGCCGCGTTTTTTCAAGAGGTGCATCTCCGAGATGCGTTCGTCCAAAGGGCAGCCTTCGGTCTTGATACCCAGCGGATTGCGGTGGATCGAGCCGTCCTTTTCGTGCAGGCCCGTGCGGCACGCATCCTTCTCGCGCTCGTGGCAGATCATGCAGTAATCGATCTCGTAGAGCGCATCGCGCATCGAGCCGCGGTCATCGGTCAGCTTGAAGCCATCGCGGCGGCGGAGTATCTTGTCGGAGCCCCGCATCGCGTTCGGGAGTTCCGCCCTTGGATGGATCAAGTGCACAAGGTTTTGATAATCGAGAGCGTGCGGCACCTTAAAGCTGTGCCATTTTCTGGCCCGAGTGTGAAAAGCTGCGGCCGACCATGCCTCGATGATCTTGAGCACGGCTTTGACCGCAAGCAGGTCACCGCCGGCCTCTTCCTCGAGGATGTTCTCCGTGTACAGGCGGCCAAATTCCACATCTTTCAGCTTGTCGTATGCTTTGTGAACCCGCGCGAGCGTACCCGAAACGGCCGGGCTCGCCCCATTCTCGGGTTTAGCAAGTGCCTCTTCGGCATCAAGCAGCCGGCAGGTCATTTCGGCGATCGAGAGTTCCTCGTCGTGCCGCAGCGTTTCGTCGAACACGGCATTTCTTAGTTGTGTGACGGCAAGCCAAAGGCGGGCTTCGTTTAGCTTTGCAGCTTCGGGCGCTGCGTACTTCTTGGCTGCGCGGCGTTGGACAAAGAACTTGTATCGCCATACGGGGGCCTGAACGGCGATCTCTTTCTCGAGCCCGTTGCGAGCGTCCGTAATGACAAAGAGGCGCGAGATAAAATCGGAAAGGTGCGGCGCCGCATCCGTCAGAAGATTCGATTCCGCGCGACGCTCGAGGTTCGTTCCTCTGCTCGCGATGTATTTCTCGAGCGCCGCGTGGAGCGTCGCGTCGCGCTCGGCTACCTCGGCGTAAAAGGCTTCAGCGAGGTCTTTTAGCCGTGCGGCGTCAAACAGATCGGAATAGCGGAAACCGGCGATCCCAAGCTCGAGATCTACCGCTTCGCTTGGGCCGTTCGTTTGGTGGTTATCCTTATGAGCCATCCTCTGCCTACAGGGGCAAACTTACAATATAGCATCGCGTCGGTTTGAGCGACAAAAACGGGCCAAACTGCGTGAAACGACCGGCAAAATGTGCTATAAATCAAGTTCGTTGTATCAGGCCGCGCCGCGCGACACCGAAGGCCCGAAGTTTCAGCAGCAGTATGGAGAACGATCAGCGGTTAACGCCCCTACCACTCGGAGCCAGCGAACTGTCCTCAGCGACGCACGCGGATTACCCGATCTCTTACCCTCAGGCCTACGACGACACGATCGACAATAAACGGTCGATCCGCCAGTACTTCAATGTAGTTTACAAGCGGCTGCCGATCATTCTGGCGATAACTGTGCTCGCGACGGCAGCAGCCACTCTCTATTCCGTCCGGCAGCCGTCCGAGTACGAAGCGACTACGCAGCTCATCATCGAACCTCGCAAGCCGCAGGTGACCCAGAAGGACGCGATCAACATCAATTTTGGCGACGATCAGAAGTACTACAACACGCAGCTGCGACTTCTCAAGAACGAGGACCTGATGCGGCGTGTCGTCGTCGCCCTCGGGCTTCACCGCGATAGTGCGTTGTTAGGCGGCCAGGACCGCGGCATTATTGCGGGCCTGCGGGCCTTGTTTGGCGGCCAGGCCAAGTCGGCCGAGGTTGAGAACACGCTGCCGGTAGTGAGCGATGTTGCAGCATCCGGGCAGAAACCGGACGAGATGGCTTTGACGCCTGAGGAAAACAAGCTGGCAATGCGACACGCGACGGCGCTTGTGAACGGCCTCACCGTTGAGCAGATCGAGCGCACCAATTTGGTCAATATCACGCTCCGCCACACGGAACCGCAACTCGCGGCGGCGGTCGCTGACAAAGTTGCCGAGCTTTTCATCGAAGAAGACATTAAGCGTGAGACCGCAGGAGCGGAAAAAGCGTACGAAGATCTGCGAAGGTCGATCGAAGATCTCAAGGCGACGATAATTCAGCAGGAGAACGCGTTCATTGCCGAGATGCGTTCGGCCAATCTGCCCTTGCAGGACAAGGGGGGCGAACTTCGGGCGAGCAATCTCGAGGGCCTTCTCTCACAGCTTCGCGAAGCGCAGTTGGAGACGGGCAAGATCCAGGCGCTATATACGGCCGCGCAAGGAGCGAGCGCCAAGGGCGACATCCTTTCCGTCGTCGGCGATAACAAGGCGATCCAGGACGCACGGAGCCAGAACCTGAAGCGCCGGGCCGATCTCGAGAAGCGCATCGAGGAGCTCGACAACAAGATCGATACTGCGAAAGAGAAGCGCGAATCGCTGCTCGTCAAATACACACCCGAGTACAAGGACGTGGTCGCTATCGACGCGCAGATCAAGGAGCTGGTTTCCCAGCGCGATCGTGTTCAGAAAGAGGTCTCGACGAAGATAGAGCAAGAAGGGAAGAATCTCATCCAGGACGCCGAGCGTGAGGTGCTGGCCAGCCTGCGATCGCAGCTGCTTGCCTCACAACAGCGAGAGGCGCGCCAGCAGGCAAAGTTTGAACAGGCCGCGGCGCAAGCCAATATCGAGGGACAGGCCGAGACCAAGATCGTCGGCCTTCAGCGCGAGATCGCCTCGAACCGCAGCCTGCTTGATACGTATATCCAACGGCAGAAGGAGCAGGAGCTTGCGCTCGCGAGCGGCCGCCCCGACAATATCAAGATCCAGAACAACGCCGTCGCGCCAACCCAGCCGATCGGCCCGCAGCGCGCGAGGAACATCCTGCTCGCGATGCTATTGTCCTTCGCGGCCGGCATCGGGCTCGCGTTCCTGCTCGACTACCTCGACGATTCGGTCCGTACGTCGGACGACATCAGCCGGCATCTCGGTCTCCCGACTCTCGCGCTTATTCCGCATTACATGCAGAACGAGCGGCGTAAGGTGATCGCGCAGAAGAGCGGGGTGTCGCCGGGCACGACCACCGCCCTGATCGCGATCGAGGAGCGCCATTCGCCCATGGCCGAGGCCTATCGCCATCTGCGCACGAGCCTTCTGTTCTCGTCCGCCGGCAAGCCGCCGCAGACGATACTGATCACTTCTTCGCAGCCGTCGGAAGGAAAGACGACGACCGCGATCAACACGGCCATCACGCTCGCACAATCACACGCCGATGTCGTGATCGTTGATTGCGACCTTCGTAGGCCGCGTTTGCACAGCCACTTCGGTTTTGCAAATGACCGCGGTCTGACCAACTATCTATCGGGTGATTCGAGCACCGAGGGGTTGATACGCACGTACACCGACTTGCCACGGCTGAAGATCATCACGAGCGGCCCGATACCACCGAACCCGGCCGAACTACTTAGTTCAAATGAAATGCGCAACCTGCTGCATTTTCTCTCGGGGCGCTTCAAGCATGTCATCATCGATTCACCGCCGGCGATCTCGTTTACCGACGCGGCGATCCTCTCGACGCTGGTCGACGGCGTTGTCCTGGTCGCGATGGCCAACAA
This sequence comes from uncultured Chloracidobacterium sp., assembly GCA_964608335.1. Lineage (GTDB taxonomy): Bacteria > Acidobacteriota > Blastocatellia > Pyrinomonadales > Pyrinomonadaceae > OLB17. The sequence continues at coordinate 11,667 of CAZSOE010000011.1, read as the reverse complement.
GAGCTCGATCCACCTGATGCGACAGTTCAAGCAGCGCCTTCACACCATCGGGGCACGCATCTACGGGGTCGTGTTGAACGGGCTTAAGTCAGGATCGATGGAATACGACTACTACGGCTCGGGCTATTACAAATATTATTCGAGATCGGAAACGGACGAGTCGACGCCGTTCCTCGACGAGAACGAAAAAGCCGCCGGACAATAGCGGCTGGAACTCACATCTCTCTCTCTCGCATCTGTTTCATCAACTCGTCCGCACGCGATCTGGGATCGTTGATATTCGTCAGCACAAGTTTTCCACCTTCGTCCGATGCGTTGTCGATCATCAGATCTCCCAGCCCGAGCAACCGCTGAATGACCGAAGCCGAGACGGTAACGTCCTGTATCCGCGCCAGCGGCACGCTCCGCGTCGTCCGCGCGATCAGACCTTCGTCGATCTCGAGTTTTGATCCGGTCAGCGTGTATTTGACGAGTTTTTGTCGGACGTGAAAGAAAGCCGGGATCGCGAAAAGAAGAAGGCCAAGCAGGACTGCGATCCATGTCGATAGTGGCGAGAAGGCGGTCAGCAGTCCGACGAACAGAAGGGCACCGAGGCCCGCGAGCACATAACCCGCCTTTACGAACATCAACGTCGGGCCTATCGAGAAAACCGTGTGGTCCGCGCCGGGCTGCACCGCACTCGCGGTTCGGACCGCGACCTTGGTCGCCACTTCGCCGGTAACATCGGCCCCGCATTTGCGGCAGAACTTGGCCGTTTCCGCGTTGTCCGCGCCGCACTGATCGCAAAACATAACCTGGCTCTAATTATCCACAAACCGGTTACGGTTTCCATGATCTCCGGCATAAAAAAACGCGGCCGATCACGCGAACGGCCGCAAGTCTTTTCGACTATTGGAGAAGAGTGTTTACTCTCGGTGGGAACTTGTACAAAGTAGCCAGTGGTCGGTGGCCAGAAATGACCACCGACCACAGGCCACTGATCACTGATTCACCAGCCGCATCCGCCCGTCCGCCAGTCTGATCGCCAGGGCGTTTGGTTCGTATATGGTCAGCGGACGCGAATCCTTCTTTTCGAGTTTGGCGGCCTCGGTCGTCGAGACCGTGCGATAATTTCGCGCGTACGAACCGTCGGTTATCGCGTTGTAGCGGGCCGAAATGCGGCGCACATATTCCCGCGTTTCGCTGTATGGCGGGATCTGATATCCGTACTTCATCACAGCGCCTTCGCCTGCGTTATAGCCTGCAAGGGCGAGCGGGACGTCCTGGTCGAACATATCGAGCAGCATCCGCATGTACTTGACGCCGCCCTCGATATTCTGTTTTGGGTCGTAGATATTCGTTACGCCAAGCCTTCGCGCCGTCGCCGGCATTAGCTGCATCAGACCGCTTGCGCCTTTGTACGAAAGCGCCTGAACCTTAAACGACGATTCCTGATGCATCTGTGCGTAGATCAAAAGCGGGTCTATGTTGTATCGGCGGCTCGATTCAACAATGTATGAATCGAACACCGGATTGCCGGTCGTGAATCCCTTCATGCCGCCGGCCGTCGCCATCTTGTTGCTGCCCTCGACAAGAGCGCCGGATTCACGCTCCGCGAGACCTTCGCTCACGCGCATCTGCGGTTGATAGAGGGGCCGGACCGATGCGGTTTTCGCCGTCAGTTTTCGTTTGGCGAGGCCGGTCGCGGCGGACTGGCTGGAGCTGCTCTTAGCGGCAACGAGCGGAGCCGCCGGCCTGATCACCTGAACGCCGCCCGAAGTGTCGAAATTGTCGAAGTATCGCGGCCTGTCCTGTGCAGCGAGGGCCAGAGGTGCGGTGAGAGTCAAGACCAGAGCGGGGGATATTTTCATCTTGTGAGCGGGCGCGCAAGAATACTGGCTCAGGAAGGAAGGACTCGGAGCCCATTTGCCCTACTCACTTAAGAAAGTTTCAAGAACGGCGAGTTTCCACAAAATCTAACGATGCTAAACGAAGATCAACGCACATCGCAGACGCCAGGGCCTGACAAAGGCCGTGCTGCCGCCAGGGAAGCTCGTAAGCTCTATTTTTTGCGGCCTTTGCGTCGGGCCGAGATCGTCGAGCTTCCGCCTCCCGAATCGACACACTGATAGGGGACGCACACTCCATTACAAAGTACGTAACCCTCGTCACAGGCCTCAAAACCTGGGCTTAGGGCTTCGCCCTGCCATTTCCGCGTGAGCGGCATTAGTTGGTTGACGATCGCCTTGGCGCGGCGCGTACGCGTAACGGGATTCGATGTCTCGAGGCAGTACCGGATGGCGTTCATCTCCAGCCCGTCAAGTACCGTGCGCAGGCGAATATAGGCTGCCTGAAAGCTTGCGGATGTCTTTGGTTTCGGTTTGGCCTTTTTCGTAGCCGGTGGTTTTTTCATCTGTCCCTCCTATTTGAAATTACCCAGGATCGAAATTATCTGCCAATTCGCCTGGCGTCCGTAGTAGAGCGTCTTGCCGTCCGGAGCAAACGCTATTCCGGCAAGAAAGACCCGGGGGTCGGCGCTGGTTACCAGAGTCCGGGCGGTTCCACGCGCGACAGGTATCACTTGCAGCGCGTCGGTTCCATTCTCCCGTGTAACGACCGCGACAGAGCGCCGGTCGGGAGTCAGAACAATGTTGTAAAAGTACGTATTTCGCACTAGATTAAGCTCCCGAAGGCTGCCGGCTGTCAAGTCGATCTCGACGAGGCGGACGTTCACTGGGGTCGACGGCGCGGCGCCGGTTCCTTCTAATATTTTGACCACGACGCTCCTGTTGTTCTCGGAAGCTCCCACGATACCAACCTCGGCATCGGAGCGAAATAGCTGCCTATCGGCGCCGCCAAGGTTGGTCCACGCGGTCCAGCTGGGCTTGGCCGGCTCCTCGGTCGACCGGCCGAGCCACGCGATCGTGCTGCCATCCGGCATGAGGGTCGGACAACTCAACAAAAGCTTATTATTGTCGTTTTTACTGATCTGCTCCTCGCCGCCCGAAAGGCCGACCCGGAAGATGTTCGAGCGCGCCTCGCGTACGGCGCAATATACGAGCGAACCTCCGTCGAATGCCCAATGATAATCCTGGGCCTGGTCCCGATTGAATGGAAGCTGGGTATGACCGCCAAAGAACACGCCGGGGCCTGTTAGCGGACGCGCATCGCCGCCGCCGCCCGATGCTACCCACAGCGTATTGCCTTGTTCCTCTCTCTTAAGAAAAGCAACGAGACTGCCGTCCGGGTTGAATTTGATGGCGAACCCTTCGTCGGCGATACGCACGTCCTGACCATCGCGGGCGCGTCGGATCTCGAGCGCGGAACGCAGCTGCCGATTACCTATGCTTGGCCGGTCAACCGACTGAAAGGCCAGCGACCCGTCTGCCGAAACGCTCGGCCAGAATTCAAGCCCGACGTCGGAGGTCCTCTGGGACTCGCGTGCCGTATCGATCGATACGCTCCAGATGTCGGAATCATCCTTGCGCGACGTATAAAGGACCCGGGTCCCGTCCGCGGCGATATCCGACACGCGGCTGTCGCTGTCGCCGGAGGTCAGTTGAGCGGGCTCGCGACGATCGGTGCCGACCGCAAAGACCTGCTGCACGCCGTCGCGGTCGGAATTATAGATGATGCGTTTACCGTCGGGATGCCAAACCGGATTGCTGTCATTCGGGGCGTCGTCGACAACGCGTGTCGCGTCCTGGCCGCCCATCGATGCGATCCAAATATCCCTTCGGCCGTCGCGGCGATCCGCAAATGCAATTCGCTTCTCATCGGGCGAGACAGAGAAACCGCGATCGATAAAGACCGCTTCGTCAAAATTGGTGATCTTCGCGATCTGCCGCGTTGCAACTTCGAGCGCGTAAAGGTTCTGCTTCATCTCGAAGTAGATCCTCGAGCCGTCCTTCGCCCAATGGACCAGACCCTGGCTGCGGTTCTCGATCGGGGCGAGCAACACTGGCGAACCGCCGAACGCCGGCATCTGCCATATGCCTTTTTGACCGGCTCGTTCTGACAGGAACGCTATCGACTGGCCATCCGGCGACCACAACGGACTCGTCTCCTCGGCCTCATTGTCCAGCTTCCTGGTGAAGGGCTCGCCGCCCCCGATTTGTTTGAGCCAAATGCCCTTTTTGCCGTCCCTTGAGGCAACGTACGCTACCATCCTGCCGTCCGGCGAGAGCCTGGCCCTGCTGGAATCGTTGTCGGTCAGCTCGCTCTTCCAACTCGTGACCTGTGTTGCCGACAGCGTCCCGCCCGCAGGCGTGCCGCGGCTGCCGCCGAGCCATAGATATCCGCCGACTATCGCCCCGATCGCCATCAAACCGGCCGCGGCAAACCACTTCCGTTTCCCTCCGAGCGAAAGACCTTGCGTAAACCGGGCGGAGGCCATCTTCGTGTCGCGACCACCGTCGGAATAGGTGCCGCTGCCGTCGCCGGTGCTTGAGACAGATCCGCGAACGAGTTTAATGTCGAGCAAAAAGTCCTTCGCGACCTGATACCGGTCCTCGGGGTCCTTGCCTAATGCCTTCTTAAGTATGAACTCGAGATCATGCGTCACGTCCGGACGGTGAAGCGCCGGCGATTCGGGTTCGGTTTTTAGGATCGAGGCCAGAAGGTCGGACGAGGTTTCGCCTCCGAACGGCGGCTTGCCGGCGATCATTTCATACAGCACGACCCCTGCGCTCCAGATATCGGTGCGCGCGTCGACCGGCTTACCGCGGGCCTGTTCCGGCGACATATATTGAGCTGTCCCGACAACCATGCCCGGAGTCGAAGTGTCGTCGATCTCGCGGGTCAGGCTCTCGCTGCCGCTTGCAGCTTGAACCGGTCGGGTCAGTTTTGCGAGACCGAAGTCGAGCACTTTTACGACACCGTCCTGCCGGAGCATTATGTTCTCCGGTTTGATGTCGCGATGGATGATACCCGCGGCGTGGGCGGTCGAAAGGGCCGAGAGGACCTGAACGGCGATATCCAGGGCCCGGTCAAGATCGAGCGGTTTGCGGACACTCAGTGTGTGGCGCAGGCTCCGCCCCTCGATAAATTCGGATGCGATATAGGGTGCACCGTCGACCTCGCCGATCTCGTAGATCGTGAGAATGTTGGGGTGATTAAGGGCCGAGGCTGCCTTGGCTTCGCGGGTGAAACGTCTCGAGCGCTCACGATGATCTCCGGAGACATTTGATATGAACTTGAGCGCCACCTTCCGGTCGAGGTTCCTGTCGTGGGCCAGGTATACCTCACCCATGCCACCTCGGCCGAGGGTAGCAACGATCTCGTAGTGCGAAAAGTTTTCGCCGACGGAAATCATTTTTAATAGGGATCGCTGGGGATTATACCATCCGCCCGCGAATTTTGTAAGAATCTGGCCCCCCGGGGCGAAACTCGCGGCAGCCGGGCTGCGTAACCATGCTAATTTGCCCTTTCACGGCCGATTTCTGCTACAATGATGGGAAAAAACGGAGGTTCAGATTGGTAATATGAGACGAACAGCATGGTTGGTGGCCGCGTTCTTTGCTCTCGTGATGTCGGTGAGCGCCCAGATCGAGATCGGCGGCAAGCTCGAGAATTTTACTCTCCCGGGGACGGACGGCAAGGAGCATAGCCTTGAGTCGTTGAAGGGCAAGAACGGTGCGGTGGTAATGTTCCTCTCGGCACAGTGCCCGGTCGTCAAAGGCTACATCGAGCGGATCAACGCTGTCGCGGCCGACTATAAAGCAAAAGGGATCACCTTCATCGGCATCAATTCGAATGCTACCGAGGACTTTGCATGGGTCAAGTCGGACGGCGATCAGAACTTCAAGTTCCCGATGTTGATCGATAAGGGCAACAAGCTCGCCGACAAGCTCGGTGCAACCGTTACGCCCGAGGCCTACTACGTCGATGCCAAGAACGTTCTCCTCTATCACGGCGCCATCGATAATGACCGGTCGGGAAAGAACATTACCGACACATACCTGCGGGCCGCTTTCGATCAATCGCTGGCCGGCGAAAAGGTCGTTAACACAAAGAAGAACGCCTTCGGCTGTACGATAAAGCGCGCAGCGCAGTAGGTTTTGAAAGGATGTTGAAAAAGCTTCCTTACGGGGCGAGAACGGCGCCATGCGCGCTCCTCGCCCTTTTGTTATGCACCGCGGCCGCCGCACAGGGCCCCGGGGCAAAGCCCGGAGCCGCGGCACAGACCGGTCCGGTCATTACCCAGATCGACCTCAAGGGCCTGCGTGATGTCTTGAAACCGGCCGGGAAGCCCCGCCTTGTAAATTTTTGGGCGACGTGGTGCGACCCGTGCCGAGAAGAATTTCCGGATCTCGTCAAGCTTGACGCGGATTACAAGGGACGGATCGATATCGTTACCGTCTCGCTCGACGATCCTAACGATATCAAAACGATCGTCCCAAAATTCCTTCGCGAGATGAAAGCCGAAATGCCTGCTTTTCTTCTCGTGACGCCGGACGAGGACGCCGCCATAGCCGTAGTTTCGCGCGACTGGAACGGCAACCTTCCGCTGACTATGCTTTATTCCGAAACCGGCGACGTCGCATATATGCGGAGCGGCAAGATCAAAGCAGCCGTGGTGAGCGCCGAGATCGACAAGGTGCTGGCTCGCCCGGCCGCCAAATCGCCGTAAGCACACGCCTTGTGCGTCATAAACGGTAGTGTACTAACTGTACGTTGCCATTCTTTGCGTCCTTTGGGGCTTTGCGTGAAACCGCCTCTCCAGATACAACAAGGTCAAGTCAATACTTCACAAAGAGTTTATATGTTCGGATTTGATATCACCGTCCGAACGGCATAAACTCTTTTGTTTATTCTAGGCCCTGTACTTTGCCCTGATGAACGCCATCACACCGGAGCTCGTTTCCCAGCACAACCTGACCGACCAAGAATACGACCGAATACTTAAGACGCTCGGCCGCGAACCCACACTGACCGAACTCGGCATTTTCAGCGTCATGTGGTCGGAGCACTGCTCTTACAAGTCCTCGCGCGTTCACCTAAAGCGCCTCCCGACGAAAGGCCCGCGTGTGATCGTTCCGCCGGGCGAGAATGCGGGCGTCGTGGATATCGGTGACGACTGGTGCGTCGCATTCAAGGTCGAGTCGCATAATCACCCGAGCTTCATCGAACCGTTCCAAGGCGCAGCGACCGGCGTCGGTGGAATTCTCCGCGACGTCTTCACAATGGGCGCGCGACCTGTTGCCGCGATGAATTCGTTGAGGTTCGGTCCAATAGGCTCCCCTCCTTACGAAGGAGGGGCTGACGAGGTGATTCTCTCCAACGGCAACCGGACGATCAATCGTAATCGCTCCATCCTCAAAGGCGTTGTCGCCGGCATCGGCCATTACGGCAACTGCTTTGGCGTGCCGACGGTCGGCGGCGAGGTCGTCTTTGACGAAAGCTATAGTTTGAATCCGCTCGTCAACGCGTTCGCTCTCGGCCTTGTGCGCAAGGACCAGATCTTCTTCGGTAAAGCGTCCGGAATCGGCAATCCCGTTCTTTACGCAGGTGCAAAAACCGGTCGCGACGGCATACACGGTGCGACGATGGCTTCGGCCGAGTTTGACGACGAGGCGTTGGAAAAGCGTCCCACGGTCCAGGTCGGCGATCCTTTCCTCGAAAAGCTCCTTCTCGAAGCATGTCTCGAAGCGATGCGTTCCGGCGCGATCGAAGGCATCCAGGACATGGGCGCCGCCGGATTGACCAGCTCATCGGTCGAGATGGCAGCCCGCGCCGGCACAGGCCTCGAGATCGATCTCACGCTCGTCCCTCAACGCGAGACCGGCATGACCGCCTACGAGATGATGCTCTCGGAATCGCAGGAGCGGATGCTCATCGTCGCCCGCCGCGGTCACGAAAAAGAGGTCGTCGAGATCTTTAACAAGTGGGACCTCGACGCCGTGGTCATCGGCACCGTTGTCGAGGGCGACCGCCTTCGCGTTCTGCACAACGGTGCAGTCGAAGCCGACCTCCCAGTTCTTGCCCTAACCGACGAAGCACCCAAATACGAACGGCCGATGCAGCCAGTCAAGAGGCGAGAGTCAAGAGTCGAGAGTCAGAGCGGTTCTCTCGACTCTCGACTCTCGACTCCAGACTGCAACGACGCTTTGCGTCAGTTGCTCGCCTCCCCAAACATCTGCTCCAAACACTGGGTATACGAACAGTACGACACGATGGTCCGAACGAACACGGCCGTGCTGCCCGGGGCCGACGCCGCCGTGATACGAATAAAAGAAACGCGTCGCGCCATCGCAATGTGCCACGACGGCAACGGCAAATTTGTTGCTATCAACCCGCGAGAGGGTGCAAAGCTCGCCGTCGCCGAAGCCGCGCGAAACGTCGCATGCGTCGGCGCCCGCCCGGTCGCGGTCACCAACTGTCTCAACTTCGCGTCGCCCGAACGCCCCGAAGTTATGTGGTCGTTCAGCGAAGTCATCGACGGGATGGCCGAGGCCTGCGAGGCATTTGAAACGCCGGTCGTCTCGGGCAACGTGTCGTTCTACAACGAAACGGACGGCCGCGGCGTCCTGCCGACGCCCGTGATCGGGATGGTCGGCCTCATCGAAGATTCGCGCAGGATCGTTACGCACAGCTTCAAAAATGAAGGCGACCTGATCGCCATCTTAGGCGAAACAAGCGACGACCTCGCCGCAAGCGAATTCGCCCAAACCGTACTCGGCCTAACGACCCAAGAGTTGACAGACAATGGTGTACTTCCGGCCATCGATCTCGTACGGGAAAAACGGGTTCAGGACACGCTGCTCAAATTGATCGAGGCTGATCTCATAAATTCCGCTCACGACTGTTCCGACGGCGGCCTCGCTGTCGCCATCGCGGAGTGCTGCTTCTCCTCACTCGGCCACCAAGCGATCGGAGCCGAGATCGATCTGACCTCGAACCGCCTTTCGAGCGAATCGCTGCTGTTCGGCGAGACGCCGTCCCGAGTCGTGATCAGCTTTTCGGCAGCAAAACGCGGCGACGTGGGACAGTTTCTCGACGACACCGCATTCGCGGTGATCGGCCGCGTTGGGGGCGATCGCCTGCGGATTGTGAGGGGTGCGGATTCGTTGATCGATACTCCGGTCGCCGAACTTGAAATGCCCTGGTCCGGCGCGCTCGCCCGCCATCTTGAGTCTTAAAGAACAGCTGACAGCTCACAGCTACTAGCTGTTAGCTGTCCTATAACTACCTGTAGCGATCGTTGGCCGCCGACCGATTATAATACCGCTATGGCTGCCGGCGTCTATCTCCACGTTCCCTTCTGCAAATCGCGGTGTTCGTACTGCGATTTCGCGACTGATATATATCGCGATGCGGCGACGGTCGAGCGGTATGTTGACGCGCTGTGTCGCGAGATAACTGAAGGCGGAAACCCGAACGGTAGGGAGGGTGCGCGACGCGGAGCTGAGATTAGCCGGCGCACACTCCCTACCGGTCGTGCTTCCGCCCTCACTGTTGACACGATCTATTTTGGAGGAGGCACTCCATCGCTGCTCGCGCCTGAACACGTCGAGCGGATCCTGGCCACCGTAAACGACGCATTTTCGGTTTCAGACGACGCAGAATTAACGATGGAGATGAACCCGGCTACGGTCACGCCGGAAAGCTTGCGCGAATACAAACGAATGGGCTTAAACCGCGCGAGCTTTGGGGTGCAGACATTCAACGACCGGGCATTAAAGCTGCTCGCGAGAGGGCACGACGCAAACGATGCGCGGACAACCTATCGAATGCTGCGCGACGCCCGGTTTGAAAACATAAGCTTTGACCTTATCGCGGGCCTGCCGGGTCAGACGCTTGACGATTGGAAAGCGAACCTCGACCAAGCGATCGCGATGCAGCCTGAGCACCTTTCGCTCTACTTGCTCGAGATCCACCAGGGAACGCCGCTCGCCGAACAGGTCCGCAGCGGCCGTCAGCCAAAACCGAACGATGCGCTCGCGGCCGAGATGTACGAGACAATGCTAGACCGTCTGACCGCGGCGGGATATTCGCAATACGAGATCTCAAATTTCGCGAAGCCCGGCTTTGAGTCGCGTCACAACACAAAATACTGGCGGCTCGATCCGGTTTATGGATTTGGCGTCTCGGCTCACTCATTCGATGGCCGCCAGCGTTATGCCAACGACAGAGACACGGCGGAGTATTGCGAGATGATCGAGGCCATTGGTTCGGCTGAGGTCACACGCGAGAACATCGACCTTGCATCCGAATTCGCATTCCTCGGACTTCGGCTGGAAGAAGGGCTTGATATTGCCGAACACCAACGGCGCTTTAACTTCGATGTATTCGAAAGATATGCCGATGGTCTCAGCAGTGTCAGCGAGGCAGGATTGGTCGAGCAGGTTAACGGCAATCTGCGGTTGACTCGCAAGGGAAAGCTGTTCTCTAACGAGGTCTTTGCTGCTTTTGTTTAGATGAAGCGACTCGGCCCGATCTTGATCCTATTCTTCACGACGCAGCTCGCGGCGCAGATGCTGCCGCCGGTGCCGCGCGAATTTCGGGCTGTGTGGGTGGCTACAGTCGACAATATCGATTTCCCGACAAAGAAAAACCTGACCATCGAACAGCAGAGGGCCGAGCTGATCGCCATTCTCGATCTCGCTCAAAAGCTGCGTCTCAATGCCGTGATCTTTCAGGTACGGCCGATGACGGACGCTCTCTATCGATCAAAGGTCGAGCCGTGGTCCGAGTTTTTGACGGGTGAGATGGGCAGAGCGCAACCATTCGACCCGCTCGAATTCCTCGTAGCAGAAGCGCACCATCGCGGCATTCTAGTTCACGCGTGGTTCAATCCATATCGCGCGTGTCATCCGGCGGCGAAGACTATCTCCAGCGACCACGTATCAAAACGCCAACCGTCGATCGTCCGCCAATACGGCCGTTACATGTGGCTGGACCCGACCGAGCGGGCAGCGCAGAAATATTCCGTCGATGTGATCAAGGACGTCGTCCGCCGTTACGATATCGATGGCGTGCATTTTGACGATTATTTTTATCCCTACGCTGAGAATGACGCGGCGGGAAAAAAGATCGAGTTTCCCGACGAAGCCAATTGGCAGAAATATCTAGCCGGCGGTGGCAAGCTCGAGATCTCAGATTGGCGCCGCTCGCATGTCAACGCATTCATCGAGACCGTTGGCCGTGAGATAAAAAACATCAAGCCCGACGTCGTTTACGGCATCTCGCCCTTCGGCATCTGGCAGCCGATGCCCGAGCTCGGCATTACGGGCTTTAACGCCTACGCCGAGCTTTACGCTGACGCACGCAAATGGCTGCAGGACGGAACGGTCGATTACCTCGCACCGCAGCTATACTGGGAAACGGCGCGTCGGGCACAAAGTTTTCCCATATTGCTCGACTGGTGGAAGTCGCAAAACAAAAAGGGACGTCATATCTGGCCCGGTATCGCCGCATATCGCATCGGCTCGACGCCGACATTCGACGCGGCCGAGATCGCCTCGCAGATCGACAGAACGCGCCGATCGCCCGAGACCCGCGGCGCGATATTCTTCAGTCAAAAGTCGTTGCGAAACGATCTCGGTGGTATTCAAAGCGCGCTCCGAGAAACTGTTTACAAAACCGACGCTATCATTCCCGAATTCCCGTGGGTCAAAACGCCCAAACCGATCGCGCCCACTATGACCGTTCGGCGCGACAAGGACCACGTTCGCGTCACCTGGCGTG
>CAZSOE010000010.1:0-17238 GCA_964608335.1 uncultured Chloracidobacterium sp. | reverse complement strand
TAAATACCGAAAGTTCTACGTCGATTGGTGGAACATCCGCAAGAGTACGATCTATACGCTTGTCGCGTTGGTCGTGTTATGCGCCGCCGTGGCCGGCGGAGCCTGGTGGGCGTCGCGTAACAACTGGTTCATTCCTGTCGAAACTGCCGAGTTCCCGAGGGACGCGGCGCGCATCATTTCATTTGAGGGTGACGTTCGGATCACCCGGGCCGCCACACGCGAAACGATCCTCGTCACAAAGGAAACCTTCGTCGCCGCGGGCGACACGGTCCAAACCCAATCGGACGGCCGTGCGATCATTCAGATGATCGACGGGTCTACCTACTCGGTCCGGCCCAACAGTACGATCGTCGTCAAGGACACGACCTCGCTCTTTGGCCGCAAGGATGTTCGCGTCATGCTCGACGACGGTCAACTGAACGTGCGCACCGACCAACAGCCATCCGATGCTCAGAACATCGTCGAGGTCGCCGATTCAGAGAACCGCCTTCTCCCAAATACGGACGCGAGCTTCAATGCCGACGCGTCGACTGGCGGTGGCGAGATCCGCATCAGCCGCGGCGGCGTGGAAACCACGATCGGCGGCGAGAAGGCGACGATTGGTGAGAACGAGTTCGCGTCGGTTAACGGCGGCAAGCTCTCGGCCCGCGAAAGGCTACTCGCTCCGCCGCGCCCTGTTGCACCGTCGAATTCGGCCCAGATAGTCAGTAACGACGCCGGTGCCAACATTACGTTTAACTGGCAGGACCCGGAAGGCAACCCGGCCTCGAACTTTTACCTCCAGATCGCCCGATCACCATACTTTGCGCCCGATTCTATGCTGGTCGACCGCTCCGGAATGACGACGCGTGAGTTTCGCCTTGCCGGTGTTGCTCCCGGCACATACTACTGGCGACTAAAAGCGACCGCGCGTTCCGGGCAGACCACTAACTGGAACGATGCCTGGCGGTTCATGGTCGTGCGACCAGGCGGCAGCGTGTCGATCGAAGCTTCGGAATGGGCGGTTGAACGGATCGGCGGCCTCGTCTATATGATCAGCGGGCGAACGCGACCGGGTGTGATCGTCCGCTCGCAGGGACGCGAAACGGTGTCGGCGGCTGACGGCTCGTTCAAGCTGCAGATCTCGTCGCCGTCTGTCGAGACGGCCGTGGAGATCGGCGACGATCGCGGCAACCGCGTCGGGTTCGTCATCAGCCTTCGAAACGGCGCCGTTCTTCGAAGGTATTAAAGTGGCTTCCACGAGGGCTCATCATCATACCGGAGGTCCTACCAACCGCGCGCGGCGGCTTAAGTTAGCACTTGCACTGACCCTTTCCTATATGTTCGCCGAAGCGATCGGCGGCTGGCTGACCAATTCACTGGCACTGCTTGCCGACGCGGGCCATATGTTGACCGACGTGGCCGCGCTCAGTCTTACACTGGCGGCGATCTGGTTCGCGGGCCGGCCTGCAACGGCAAAGAAAACATTCGGATATTATCGTCTCGAGATACTCGCGGCCTTTGTGAACGGCGTAGCACTCGTCCTGCTCTCCGGATGGGTCATCTACGAAGCGGTCGGCCGCTGGCAGACTTCGCCGGTGATCAACGGTCCATGGCTCACCGCGATCGCGGTAGGCGGTTTGATCGTTAATGCTATAGCGGCAAAGCTGCTGCACGTCGGCCACCAACACGATCTCAATCTTCGCGGTGCGTGGCTTCACGTAATGGGCGATCTGCTCGGATCTGCCGCGGCGATCATGGCCGGACTCCTGATAGTTCTGTTTGGTTGGTTTTGGGCGGATGCGGTCTCGAGTGTGATTATCAGCCTTGCGATCGTGGTGAGTGCGGGACGGCTGGTTATGGATTCGGCTAACGTCCTTCTTGAAGGGACGCCTGCGCACATCGACATCGCAGCCGTTGAGCAAACGATCCGGACGACCGAGGGCGTCGCTGGCGTTCACGACCTTCACGTATGGACGATCTCATCCGGTATCGACGCGCTATCGGCACACATTAGCCATGGTAAAGACGTGGTCCACTCGGAGCTTCTCGTTCGTGTCCGCACGCGGCTGCACGACACTTACGGCATCGATCATCTGACAATACAGATGGAAACCCTCGACCGTGAGGCCGAGGCCGTTTACGTATGCGAGACAGGCACTCGATGCTTCGAGCCGAGTCAGTAGCCCGCACGTGAGTAAGGCTCGACCAGCGCGAACTGACCTTTTAATGTCCGAGATCAAGTTGAAATACGGCCAGGGATCGATCGCGTTCGAGTATGACGAAGACCGTCTCGACATCGTCGGCGCGCCTGTATCCCATTCGGCGCTCACCGATGCCGGATTAAACGAAAAGCTCGACCAGCCAATTGCCTCACCCGTATTTGAAGATCTCATCGCACCCGGCGAGAGCGTTCTGATCGTCGTGCCCGACGCGACGCGGGCGGTCGGCAGTGACCAGGTCGTAAATCTCGTTGTTCGCCGTCTGATCGCAAACGGCACGGCGCCGCACGACATTCGCATCATCTTCGCGACCGGGATACACCGCAAGGTCAGCAACGCCGAAAAAGACCGACTTCTCACCCCGTTCATAACGCAGCGAATAAAGACACTCGATCACGATCCGCGCGACCTGATGCAGTTGACGCGGCGGGGTGAAACCGCCGACGGCATACCGATCGAGCTGAACCGGGCGCTCGCTGAGCACGATCGAGTGATCATCGTCGGCGGCGTTACATTCCATTACTTTGCAGGATTCACGGGCGGGCGAAAACTGATCTGCCCCGGTCTCGCGTCGGCGCGCACGATCTCGGCTAGCCATAAACTTGCTTTCGATTGCGAGCGGCTCGATCGGCGAATGGGTGTCGGTACAGGTCTGCTCGACGGCAACGCGGTACATGAGGCGTTCGTCGACGCCGCATCGAAATCACCGCCCGTTTTTTCGATCAATACGATCGTGAACGACCGCGGCGAAGCCACCGACGTGTTCTGCGGCGATTGGATCGCGGCCCATCGGGCGGCGTGCGACCGATATGCCGAACGCTACACCGTGCGGATCGAGGAGAAACGCGAATTGGTCGTCGTGAGCTGCGGCGGCTATCCATACGACCTCAACATGATCCAGGCCCACAAGGCCCTCGAGGCCGCGGCGCGCGTCTGCACGCCCGGCGGCACGATCATCCTCCTCGCCGAGTGCGCCGACGGACTCGGCCGCGACGATTTTCTGACCTGGTTCGACGCGGAAGATAGCTTCGCGCTTGCCGGACAACTCTGCCAAAAGTACCGGGTCAACGGCCAAACCGCGTGGAGCCTATTGAGAAAAGCCGAACAGTTCGATTTACGGATCGTGACAGAACTCGACAATGAGGCAACCGAAAAGATGCGCCTAAATAGGATCGAAATCCGCGATCTCACATCCCTGATCGCAAATAGAAAAGGCTATGTGATCCCGCAGGGAGCTAAAGTTCATTTCGCCGATTGAAGCTGTAGGAAATGCGACCAAACCGCCGATACGCGGTCACTTACTTTACTGAGAAGGTCCGGGCGATCGAATCGGCTTGGCCGCGTATCGACCTTAACGAATCCTTTTGCCCGGTGAACCGGAGCAGGTAAATTGTCGTTTCATTAACCCGCAGGAAGTAAAATCGGCCGCTCATACTCCGGCCACCGTCTGCATATTCAAAGTTGAAAATATTGCCCCGGAGTCGCCCGTTGAAATTCTCTTCGAGGCCTGCAACATATCCGTACTTGACCAGCAGTTTGGACTCCTCGTTTCGAATGATGTCTGTCATCAACTCATCTTTTCGGACAGTCAGTTTCCTTACCGCAAGATGTCCTTCACGCCGGTCGTTAAAAACATACTCGACGTTCGGACTCGTAGCCGAAGGCTTTGCGGTCATCTTCCAGCGGGGATCGGGCAGCTCGAAGGTGTAATCCACGTTCGGGTCGCTGAAGGTACCGTTCTGGGCAACAGCGCCGCCGGCCAGACAAAGGACCGCCGCAATTAGAATAGGAAATACCTTATGTCGCATCATCACAAAGAGGGCTCCGTAGGGTATTCTAGCTCAGTTCTGGCCGGAACCTGCCATTAGATGGACCGGGCCACGCTGGTGTTGTCCATTTCGCGGCGGTCAAAACCGATTTTTTGGTCGCCCTTTTTGCTGCCGGGCGCGTCTAATATGGCAGAATGAGCTTTATTTATATAGCTTTAGTGGAGTTCTAACATGAGTGGAATAAGATCATTTACGAGAGCGTCGGCGGTCCTGATCGTGCTTGCGGCCCTGATCGTCCCAGGACTGGTTATCCGCATTGAAGCCCGAGCCGCCAAACCCCTGACCGACGAGCAGAAGATCCTGCATGTGCTGAACCGTCTGGGTTTTGGTGCCCGTCCGGGCGATGTCGAAAGAGTTAGAGCGATCGGACTTCAGAAATACATCGATCAGCAGCTCGATCCGGCATCGATCAGTGACGCGGTTGCTGAGAGTAAGGTCAAACTGCTCGATGCCTTTGGAATGTCGACCGCGGAGCTTTTTGCGAAATACCCGAATCCTGGAGCACTCCTGCAGCAGATCGAGGGACGAGCCGCGCAGAATCGTAACCAGAATCAGAATCAGAATCAGAATCAGAATCAGAACGCCGCGCCGCCTCA
This sequence comes from uncultured Chloracidobacterium sp., assembly GCA_964608335.1. GTDB lineage: Bacteria > Acidobacteriota > Blastocatellia > Pyrinomonadales > Pyrinomonadaceae > OLB17. The sequence continues at coordinate 12,612 of CAZSOE010000010.1, read as the reverse complement.
AGATCCTTCACAGATGACCGAAGCGCAGCAGCGCGAACGGCGCGAAATGCTGCAGGAGCTTTATCGCAAGTACGATCTTCGTCCGGCGCAGCAGCTTGTGCCGCAGATCGTGGCCAACCGCGTCCTGCGCGCCGTTTACTCAGAACGTCAGCTTCAGGAAGTGATGGTCGATTTTTGGCAAAATCACTTCAACGTGTTCTCTGGCAAGGCCGCGGTCCGCTGGTACATCCCGAGCTACGAGCGTGACGTTCTTCGTAAGAATGCCCTCGGGAATTTTCGCGACCTCGTCGTCGGTACGGCACAACACCCGGCCATGTTGTTCTACCTCGATAACTTTGAGTCGGTTTCGCCGAATTCGGGCCAGCAACCACGTAATCAGGCGGTTGCGAGGATGCAGGAGATCGTTCGAAGCGGAGGCCGCGTGCCCCAGCAATTGCGCGAGCGTATCAAGCAGCAGCAGAACCTTACCGACGAACAGCTCGATCAGCGAATACGGCAGCTTCAGACAGCGCAGCAGCAGGCGAACCGTCGCGGCATCAACGAGAATTATGCGCGCGAGTTAATGGAGCTTCACACGCTCGGCGTCGATGGCGGCTATACGCAGAAGGACATCATCGAGGTTGCAAAATGCTTTACGGGCTGGACGATCGCGGACGCGCGCGGGTATCGTCGGGCCGCGGCGGCTACGATCCAGGGAACCGAGGAACAAAGGCTTGCACGGCTTCAGCGCCAGGCCGGAATTCCGGATGATGTCGAGAGCGGCGAGTTCTATTTCAACAGTCGTTGGCATGAAGGCGGCGCCAAAACGGTACTCGGCCAGAAGGTTGACGATGGCGGGGTCAAGGACGGCCTAAAGGTCATCGACATTCTCGTGGCGCACCCCTCAACTGCGAAGCACCTCGCTCGCAAGCTTGCCGTCAAGTTTGTAAGTGATAAGCCGAGCGAAGGGCTGGTCAATCGCGTTGCTGAGACCTTTCGAAAATCAAAAGGCGATATCAGATCAACGCTGAAAGCGCTGTTTGGCGACAAGGAATTCTTTGCACCTGAGAACTACCGCGCCAAGATCAAATCTCCGTTCGAGCTGGCTGTTAGCTCGATCCGCGTTTTGGGAGGCGATACTGATGCGCGTCCCGCGCTTGTTGCAATGCTGAATAAGCTCGGCGAGGTACCGTACGGATATCAAGCGCCGACCGGTTACCCGGACACAGCCGACGATTGGGTGAACACCGGCGCCCTGCTCGAGCGGCTTAACTTCGCCATCGCGATCGCCAGCAACCGGATCCCCGGCACGCGGGTAAACCTAAAGTCGTTCGAGTCCAAGGACAAAGCGTCAGTTCTCGAGCGTGCGATCGGCCAAATACTGGCCGGTGAGATCTCGCCGGCGACCAAGACCACATTACTCAAGCAGATCGACCAGCCATTGCCCGAGGTCAAGTCGGGGAGTGAGCCGGCCGACACGGTCGATGTCCCCAACATGCGCCCGGCCGGTCAGCCCGGAGGCGTGAACCGTCAGGCAGCTCTTCTCAATCCGTCCGGAAATGCGGAAATATTCAAGGTGGTCAGCCTGGTTCTTGGAACACCCGAATTCCAACGCCAATGACCGACGCGCCATCAAACGTCCGTGGATCGATCTTACGCTCGATCCACGGTTTTTCTTGGTGCGAACCAGTATGCGTCATTTAACCATACGCTGCATCGGCGCTTTTGCTGCCGTACTTCTTGGCACGGTCGGGGCATTTTCGCAGACCGCCAAAGGCCCGAGTGAATGCGAGCGATTCCGCCTTGCTGCGGACTATTCGAAGCAGCGACTCGGTGTTGCGATCCTCGTGATGAAAGGGGACAAGATCGTGTTCGAAGAGTACGCGATCGATGCCGGAGGCGATATGCCCTGGATCCTGGCGAGCGGCACAAAGTCATTTTCGGGAGTGATGTTGGCAGCGGCGATCGAGGACAAGCTGATCTCCGGTTTCGATGAAAAGGTCGCGGATACGATCACGGAATGGAAGACGGACAAGCGAAAGTCGCAGATCACGCTGCGCCAACTCCTCTCACTGACGAGCGGCATCGAGGCGGGACAGATCGGAGTCGTCCCGACCTACTCAGAGGGGATACTTAAACCGGCGACTCATGAACCCGGAACCCGTTTCGAATACGGGCCGGTGCCGTTTCAGATATTTGGTGAGGTGATGACCCGGAAACTTAAGCCGAAGAACGAAACGGTCATGGTCTATCTGAAACGCCGAATTCTTGACCCCATCGGTCTAAACGTCGCGTACTGGCGGACCTCCCAGGGGCAGCCCTTGTTGCCGCAGGGCGCGACGTTGACCGCGCGCGAATGGGTGAAATTCGGTCTTCTGCTTAAGAACCAGGGAAAATGGAACGGGAAACAGATCGTGGACGCCAAGCTGCTCGCCGAGCTGACCCACGGTTCAAAGGCAAATCCCGCTTATGGGCTTACGTTCTGGCTCAACTCCGCCGGCATCGGATCGTCCGGGGGCGAGCGCCCGGGCTTGCTTTCCGGCAACGGCATTGACGCGAAACCGGTCGAGGGCCGACCCGAAGTTTACATGGCCGCAGGTGCCGGAAATCAGCGGCTATACATCATTCCATCAGAGGACCTTGTTGTCGTCAGGTTCGGTGCGTTCGGCGGTTATGACGACCGCGAATTCCTGTCAAAACTACTGAAAGGGAAGTAGATTCAGACCCTCCGCCCCAGTGCGAAAAGCTTGATAGTAATTAACCCTGCAAAAAAACCACCGATGTGTGCCGCATAGGCGACCCCGCCGGTGCCGGCCGGTGACAGATAGCCGAGGACAAGCTGGTAGACGATCCACAACCCCAACGCGACAAAGGCCGGCACCTCGGTCAGGAAATTAAAGATGATCGCCCGCACTCGCCGTTGCGGAAAGAGCAGCAGATAGCCGCCAAGAACACCTGAGATCGCTCCCGATGCACCGAGCATCGGGATGATCGAGTACGGCTCCATCACGATCTGCGCCGCCGCCGCCGCGAAGCCACAGAAAATGTAGAACGCGATGTACCGGATATGCCCGAGCAGGTTCTCGAGGTTGTCGCCGAACACGAACAGGAACATCATGTTGCCGAGTATGTGCATGATGCTACCGTGCATGAACATCGAACTAAGAAAGTTGAAATACACGGGCAGCGGCGTGGCGTATTGCGGTACTTGAGCAAGCTCGCCCGATGACGTGGTAACTACCTGCGGCGTGCTGAGGTCGACACCGGTCAGGACCTCGCGCGGGACGAGCGAGAACGCATACGTGAACGCTTCGTTACCGCCGAGCTGCTGCAGAAGGAGGAAGACGAGAATATTCACACCGATGAACGCGTAGTTCACCACCGGTGTGATCGTTCGGTCTGAATTGTCGTCGCCGATCGGGAACATATATCAACCGATGCCCGCGGACTCGGGCGCCTTTAGTAACTCGTAACCCTCGCTCCGAGCGACAAACGTCGCAGCCGTAATATCGCCGACCACGTTAAGCGTCGTTCGACACATATCCAGGATACGATCAACACCGAGAATGATCGCGATCAATGCCGGGTCGATATTTATCATCGCCAGGATTCCGATGATGAACGGTATGGAACCCGACGGAACGCCGGCCGTACCGATCCCGCCAAGGATAGCCATATAGACGACCATTAACTGCACGCCCAGATCAAGCGGGACGCCCGCCAACTGCGCGATAAATAGAACCGTTACGCCCTCGTAAAGTGCTGTCCCGTTTTGGTTTGCGGTCGCACCGACGGTCAAGACAAAGCTGTTAATGTCCTTAGGAACGCCAAGGTTCTCGTGGCTCACACGCAGGGCCGTAGGCAGCGTCGCGTTTGAGGACGACGTCGAGAATGCGGTGACAATAACGGTTCGCACGCGCTTGAAAAACTCGATGGGATTTATCTTCGACAAGAACCACACCGACAGCGAATAAACACCAAAGAAGTGCAGGCCAAGCCCGATCAGCACAGTCGCAACGAACCAGCCAAGCGAGCGCAGCAGATCGAGCCCGAACACGGCGATATTGTTAAAAAGCAAACACGCCACTGCATACGGCGCGAACTTCATTATGATGTCGATGATCTTTGACGTGATCGCAAAGAGCGATTCCATCACGCTGACGAACGGCGTCGATACCGGCGACGGCATGAGCGTGATCGCGATGCCGATGATCAACGCGAAGAACATGATGTGAAGCATGTTCGGGTTCTCGCCTGAGATCGAGTTAAAGACATTTCGCGGAACGATCGTCTTAACCCCCTGCATAAGTGCCGAATCGGCCTTGGCCGCCTCGGCAGCTTTGATCTGCGCCTCGGTCATCGTCTTGGCGCCGCTCGAATATCTCTCTTTTAGCTGCGTGGCCGTTTCCTCGTTTACCCGTTCGCCAGGGCGTATCGTATTCGCCAGTCCAAGTCCGATGACCACCGAGATCGCCGATATTATGAGGCAATATGCGAACGATTTAAGTCCGATGCGCCCGAGCTTGCGAATATCGCCGATACCGGCGACGCCGACAACGAGCGACGAAAAGATCAATGGCACGACGATCATCAGGAGCAGGTTCAAGAACAGCGTGCCGATCGGCTGGGTGATATTGGCGATCGTCCACGAAACACTCGCATGCGACCCGCCCCAAGCCTGATTTGCGACGAGGCCCGCGATCACGCCGACGAGCAGTCCGATCAGGATCTTGGTGTGCAGGGCCATACCCCGCGGCTTGTCACGCGTATTGTCGTCGAGATCCGTCTTAAACTCGCGCTCGTAATCGTCGGAAGGGATATTGTCCGTGTCCTGCTCGGCCATTCGGGTACGCTCCTGTTTGAAATGTAGTTCTGAGTTTCGTGAAGTGTAGCAGATATACGCGGCATTTGATAAATTTGCTACCGATAGCATGTTCGAGTCGATACATTTTGAGTCTCATGGCCGGCGCACAACTCCGGCGTCGAGAGCTGACGTGCTCGAAAAGCTCCGGAATATCGTCGGGGCTGACAATGTCGTGATCGACCCAACCCGGGTCGAACCGTATGCGGCGGATGCGGTGAAGGAAAAGTTTCCGCCCGAGGCGGTCGTGTTACCAGAGTCGACGGCCCAGATGGTTGACATTCTCAAGCTCGCCAACGTGTACCTGTTTCCCGTGACGGCTCGAGGCGGTGGCGTCGGTTACACGGGCGGGGCAGTGCCGATCGACGGCGGGATCGTGATCGGAACCGATAGGATGAATGCGATCATCGAGATCAATGTTGACGATCTCTATGCCGTGTGCCAGCCGGGAATTCGCACCTTTGAGCTCCAGCAGGCCGTCGAGGCGAAAGGGCTGATGTTCGCGCCCGATCCGGCTTCGTACAAAGATTCCTTTATCGGCGGCAACATCGCGGAGAACTCCGGCGGGATGAGAACTCCAAAATATGGCGTTACGAAGCATCATGTTCTCGGCCTCGAGGTCGTGACGGCGACGGGCGAGGTCATTCGCACCGGCGGCCGGACCGTAAAGAACGTCGTCGGCTTCGACCTCACGGGCCTCATGTGCGGGAGCGAAGGAATGCTTGGGATCATTACCGAGGCTACCCTGAAATTGCTGCCGATGCCCGAAGCGACATCGACGGTCCGGGCAAACTTCCATTCGATGGAGGCGGCGTGCCGCGTGCTGACGAAATTCACGCCGCTCGGTCTGCTTCCTATGGCGATGGAGGTCATCGACAAGTTTTGCGTCGAGGCGGTCGAGCAGAATTTTGCATTCGGGCTGTCGAAGGACGCGAACGCGATACTGCTCGTCGCGGTTGACGGCTCGCGCGAAGAGGTTGAGAAGAATGCGGCAACGGTCGAGCGCGTGATCGGCGAGAACGGCGGCTTTGATGTCACGCGGGCACGCAGCCGGGAAGAGGAAGACAAACTTTGGGACGTCCGGCGCGCGATCTCTCCCAGTTTGATGAAGTACGGCACGCTCAAGATCAACGAGGATGTCGTCGTGCCGCGTTCTAAGGTTCCCGAGCTGGTCGCTAAGATCGAGCAGATAGGTAAACGGCACAATACGTTCGTCGCAAATTTCGGCCACGCCGGCGATGGAAACATACACGTCAACTTCGTCGTCGATCGCGATGATAAAGACGCCATCGCGCGCGCACGCAAATGTGTTGCCGAGACGTTCCAGCTTTCGGTCGATCTTGGCGGCACGATCTCGGGCGAGCACGGCATCGGTTATGTAAAGGCGCCGTATCTCGAGTATGCTATCGATCGTCCTACGCTCGAGGTGATGAAGCAGATCAAAAAGGCATTTGATCCGAACGGCATCTTGAACCCGGGAAAAATGTTCGTCTAGAGTCATACACGATGAAAACTTATCTGCAATTCACTCTACTCACATTGCTGATACTCGTCGGAGCGTTCGGCGCGGCCGCGGCACAGAGTCGTACAAAGACGATCGTTCTTGTGCGTCACGCCGAGAGGGAAGGATCGCCCACAATGACGGCGGCGAACCCTGACCCCGACCTATCGGCCGCGGGCCGCGAGCGCGCTCTCAAGCTGATAAAGGCGGTCATGCGTTACAAACCGCATGAGGTCTTTTCGACCAACTTCAAACGCACGCGTCAGACAGCCGAGCCCATTGCAAAGCGACGCGGCAAGGAAATACAGATCTACGACGCGAGCAAACTGACAGAGCTTGTTGACAAGATCATGAGCAGCAAGACCGATCACTACCTGATAGTCGGCCACAGCAACACGGTCCCGCCGCTCGCCAACCTGCTCGCCAAGAAAGAGATCTTTCGCAACCTTGTCGAGACCGAATACGGCGTCATCTGGGTCATCCGCCTTCGCGACGGTGTGCTGAGAAAGGTCGAGGTGTTTCCCTATTAGGAGTTCGAAAATGAAGATACAGCCGCACCGAACATTCGTCGTCATACTCGCCACCCTGTCAGCGGTTGTTGCGCACGCGCAGCCGGCGCCGACGGTTCAGCAGGTAACGCCTCCGGCTGCGTGTTGGGGCGAGCTTCAAAAACTTTGCGGAAAGGCGTTTGGCGGAACGATTGCGGCGGCGCCGGCGGACGATACGACGTTTAAGGACAAAGAGCTTGTCATGCACGTTCGCGAATGCGGGGCGGACCGCATCCGCATTCCGTTCAATGTCGGCGTCGACCGGTCGCGGACTTGGGTGCTCACTCGCAAGGGTGACCGGCTCGAGCTTCGCCACGACCATCGTCACGAGGACGGCAGGCCCGACGCGGTTACGATGTACGGCGGCTGGACGACGAATGCCGGGCTCGCGAACCGCCAGATGTTCCCGGCCGACGACCAGACGTTCAAGGTCGTACCGGCCGCTGCGCCGAACGTCTGGTGGATCGAGCTTGTGCCGGGTGAATACTTTTCATACAACCTCAGACGGATGGGCAGCGAACGGTTCTTTAGCATTAAATTCGACCTAAGGAAACCGATCCCCGCGCCCCTCGCGCCGTGGGGCTGGAAGGATAACGAGAAATACCAATGACCGACGCAAAGGCAGCGGCAAGCACGCTAGCACCGGCTGAACAGGAGATCTTTGATCTGTCGGAAGAGTGGTCACGCGCGATCGTAGCGAACGACGCCGACACCATCGGCCGATTTATGCACGACGACTGGATAATGCTCTCGGAACGCGGCGTGGCCACCAAAGAACATTTTCTCTCATTCGTCCGCTCGGGTCAGTTGACGCACAGCGCGATGGAACTTGCCGAACTTGGCCGGATCACGATCTACGGTGACACTGCCGTGATGGCCGCCCGTGTCACCAACACCGCCCGCTTCGCCGGCCAGACATTCGAAGCCGACGAATGGACCAGCGACGTATTTGTTAGAACGCCCGCCGGCTGGAAATGCGTTATGACACATATTACGCCGGCTCTTGCGGGTCGTTAATTTCCCCTGACAACTATTATCGGCAGACCCTTCGACGTATAGTCGCGATTAAAGGCGGCGATGTCGTCCGACTTTATCCTGCCAAGTGCGGCGAGCTGGGTGTCGATGCGGGCGGTGAGATCATTGTAAACGTCATATGCCTGCATCGTCGGGGCGAAGTCGCCGCCATCGACGGTCGCCGACAGCGCGGCGAGCTTGTTATTGAGCCGGATCGGATAGTTGAGCGCGTCCTGGCCCGAACGGATCTTGGTCTGGATCAGCTCTTCCTCGACCGCGGTCAGCTTGCGGCCGATCTCGGCGGCCTTGTCCTTAAGGTCCTTCTGGTCAGGTTTGAGACGGGCCGAGAGTTCGTCAAGCTGGCGCCGCAGGTCGCGTATCTCGAGGATCGCCCCGTGCGTGGCCGACAGCTTCTGGTTCGCCATCAGGATAAAGTCGTACTGCTTCTTAAAGTCCTCGGCGGTTGTCGCGAGCCGCGGATCGGCCCTGAGCGCGAAGCCTTCGGTTCCCACCACCTTACCATCGACCGTCAGGCGAACCTGATAATTGCCGGGCACGATTCGCGGGCCGGCAAGGCTTCCGCCCCACATTATCAACCCCGGAAGCGTCGTCGCATTCGGAAGGCGGTAGTTCCAAACAAATCGGTTGAGACCGACATCCATCGCTACGGGCGGTTCGCCGGCTGCCGGTGGAGCGGGCTGGCCTTCGGGCGTTGTCCGGCCCGAGAAGCTCCGTACGACCTTTCCGGTCGTGTCAAGAAACTCAAGTTTGATCTCTTTCGGTCTTGTCTTGAGCCAATAGTGGACAACGGCGCCATTGGGCGGATTGGCGCCGACCGTGGCTGTCGGCGGCAGGTTAAAACCGCCGCCGCCGGCCTGACGATACGCGTCCTCGGGTTTAAAGAGAAACGCGTCTGCCCGTCCGGCGTCGGCAAGCTGGTAAAGAAGGGGCAGATTGTCGAGGACGTAGAACGAGCGTCCCTGGGTTGCAACCACAAGGTCCATATCGCGCTTATGAACGGCAAGATCGGTGATCGGCACGACCGGAAGATTTAACCGCAGCGACTGCCACGATTCACCGTCGTTGGCCGAGTAATACATTCCGGTCTCAGTCCCTGCGTAGAGAAAACCGCGCCGGTTCGGGTCCTCGCGAACAACGCGCGTGAATGCGTCGTCGGCAATGCCGGTGACGACCTTGCGCCACGTCCGGCCGTAATCGCTCGTTTTGTAGATGTACGGCTTGTAATCGTCCGATTTGTAGGCCGTCGCCGCAAAGTACGCCGTCGCCGCGTCGTGCGGCGAGGCTTCGATCGCATTCACCTGCGCGACCTCGGGCAGATCGCGGGGCGTGACGTTCGTCCACGTCCTTCCACCGTCGCGCGTAACCTGCACGAGCCCGTCGTCCGTCCCAGCCCAGATGACACCCGCGGTCAGCGGCGATTCCGCGACCGTGAAGATCGTCGAATAGTATTCGACGCTTGTGTTGTCCTGCGTGATCGGACCGCCTGAGGAACCCTGCTTCGACTTGTCGTTGCGGGTCAGGTCGGGCGAGATGGCCTGCCAACTATGGCCTTCATCCATCGAACGAAACAGCATGTTGCCGCCGGCGTAGAGCGGCCATTTTCCGTCCGTCTTGTGCGGCGAAAAAAGTATCGGATAGTTCCACTGGAAGCGGAACTTCATCGTTTCGGCCCCGCCGCCCATCGGGTTGTCAGGGTAGACGTTCACGTTGCGGACCTGTTTGGTCCGGTGGTCGTACCTCGTCAAGAAACCGCCGTAGCTGCCCGCAAAGACGATGTTCGAATTATCGGGATGCGGTGCGATCCAGCCCGATTCGCCGCCGCCAACGTCCCACCAATCCGCGGTCGTGATCGACCCTTCGTTGGTACGGGAGGCGATCCGCACGGTCGAGTTGTCCTGCTGTGCGCCGTAGATGTTATACGGAAAATCGTTATCCACCGCTACGCGATAGAACTGCGCGGTCGCCTGGTCCTGTTCGGTCCAAGTGCGTCCGCCGTCGTCGGTCACGTTCGCGCCGCCGTCGTTTCCTTCGACCATTCGCTGGTTGTCATTCGGCGCTATCCACAGGTCGTGATTGTCGCCGTGCGGCGTACCGATAGTAGTAAAGGTCCGCCCGCCATCGATCGATTTGTGAAACCCTACATTCAGAACATAGACCGTGTCGGCGTTCTGAGTATCGGCATAAACACGCGTGTAATACCACGGCCGCTGGCGGATCGCCGGACTGTCGGAAACCCGCTGCCACGTGTCGCCGCCGTCGTCGGAGCGATAAAGCCCGCCGTCCCGGGCCTCGACCATCGCAAATATGCGGTTTGGATTTACAGGCGAGACCGAGACGCCGATCTTGCCGAGAACGCCGGCCGGCAGGCCGCGATTCTTTGAAATATCGGTCCATGTATCGCCGCCGTCGGTGCTCTTGTAGATCGACGACCCTTCGCCGCCCGAGATCATGCTGTACGGCGTTCGCTGCACTTGCCAAAAAGCCGCGAACATCACATTCGGATCGGCCGGATCGAAGGATATATCGAACGCACCGGCCCGCTCGCTGCGAAACAGAATGTTCTGCCACGTTTTACCTCCGTCCTTGGTGCGAAATACGCCCCGTTCGCGGTTCGGCCCCCAGAGGTGGCCCATCGCCGCAACATAGACGAGGTTCGGGTCCTTTGGATGTATACGAACCCGCCCGATCTGCCGCGAATCGCCCAAGCCCACGTGCTTCCACGTTTTGCCGGCGTCGACTGACTTGTACACGCCATCGCCATGCGAAACATTCCCGCGAACCGGCGACTCGCCCATCCCGACATAGACGATGTTCGGGTCCGACCATGACACATCGATCGAGCCGACGGACCCGGTCTTGAAGAACTTGTCCGAGACCGGTTCCCAGTTGACCCCGGCGTCGGTCGTCTTCCAGACGCCGCCGCCCGTACCGCCAAAATAGTAGACCTTTGGCTGCGAGGGTACGCCAGCGACTGCGGCGACACGGCCGCCGCGAAACGGTCCGATTGAGCGGTATTGCAGCAGCCGTAGCGGATCGGCCGGAGAGGTGGTTTGCGCAGGCGCAAACCCGATAACCACGAGGCTGACCAGGATCAGAGCAAACAGACGCGGAAATGACGAACGCAGGGTATCCGACATAGATCCTCCCAAACAGATCTGGATTTGATGATTACAGTTGGAAATGTAGTTTAATGGCGAAAATTGCGCAACCCGTCAACCACCGATGCGCCTTTTCAAACCCGCCTCACCCCAACGCATGATCGCGTCATGGTTCCAACGGAACAGCGGCCTCGCGACCGGCGCGACCAGGTTCATCCACCGCTTGGCAGTTCTGACGGTCCAGAGGTACTGGACCCGCGTTCGGCCGTCGTCAAGGCCCTCAAATGTCCACAACCCGCGGCCCTCGAGCTCGCCGAAGGCACGTATCTCGATCAGCTTATGTTTCTCTACGCGCAGCATTTCCGAATCGAATTCGAGAGTATAGGGCAGACGGCTCCTCCAAGCGGTGCGGCGTATGCTGCCAACGCCGTTCGCGTCGCCGGGTGACACCTCGACGCTGCGGAGCACGCCGGGCCACCATTCCGGCCATCGGTCCGCGTCCTTGATAAGGTCCCACACGACAGCGATCGGCGCCTCGACCTTCCAAATGGTGGTAAACGAGTAATCTGCCATCAAAAAACCGAAGACGTTATTGAAACATCTCCGGCTTCACCGATTCAATCTGCCCGTTGGGTTTATTTCTTTGGTGTCGATTTCGCGAAGTAACCCTGACGATGGGTGAGCTTGATCTTATCCTTCTCGAGAGTCGGATTGACCAACTCGATCGCTATCTTTCGATATGACCCGTCACGGGTCTGATTGGTCGGTTCATAGGCGAGCAGGTACTGCGAGCGCATTTCGTCCTGGATCTGTTTGAAGGCTTGGCGAAGCTCGCCTTCGTCGCGCGGAAAATATGCGCGGCCGCCGGTGCGTTCTGAGATCTTGTTAAGTGCGCCCTTATCGACGCCGCTGTAGAAATTATCGCCGATGCCGATCGAGTAGATGATCGCTTCGGCACGGAGCGCAGACTGAACGGCTTCATCGAGTTTCTTTTTGCCCGACGTGTTCACGCCGTCGCTAAGAAGGATGATCGCACGACGCGTACGCTCGGGTGCCGGCCCGAGTATCTCGTCCGAAGTCACCCAGATCGCGTCCCAGATGGCGGTCGAACCCTGCACGCTGCTTCCGGAGATAGGAGGTGTTCCGACGAGCACGCCGCCGCCGACATAACCCGAAGGCGGCGTGAACCGAACCTGTTCGATCGAACGGCGCAAACGGTTGAGGTTGTTTGTCATCCCTTGCTCAAGCGTGGCCTCACCCGTGAATGAGATTACGGCGACCTCGTCTTTTGCCGGACGGATAACATTCTCAATGAATGAAAGCGCGGCCGCCTTTTCTTCCGGCAATGTTCGCTCCTGCGACGCGCTGACATCGATCAGGATCGCCAGGCTGAGCGGTAGGTCGATCTGCCGAGCGAAGGCGACTATCTCCTGCGGCTGTCCGTTCTCGAGGAGGCGGATGTCGGTTTGTTTCAGGTCGGTCAAGAGACGCCGGTTGCGGTCCTGCGCCGTGAAGAGAACGTTGACGACCTCGGTATCGACCTTGATGATCTCGTCCTCATCGCGTGGCGTAGGTGTCGGTGTCGGCGCG
>CAZSOE010000009.1:0-17426 GCA_964608335.1 uncultured Chloracidobacterium sp. | reverse complement strand
CACGAGGTAAAGGCGCGGATCGGAAAAAGCTCAGGTCTGCGGCTCGAAACGGTCGCGGGACGTTCTGCGGTCGGCGGTGGTGCGGCGCCAACGGCGCGTTTGGCGACAATCCTGATCGCGGTCTCTCATCGCAGTACGGCGACACCACGACTAGAGCAGCTATTACGGTCGAACAAACCGCCGGTTGTTACACGTATCGTGGGAGATCGCGTGATGATAGACCTACGAACTGTCGGCGACGGGGAAGAGCAGGAACTGATCAAAGCTCTCGCGGACCTGGGCTAACGGTTATCGCGTGCAAAATCCTGCATGAATTCGACAAGCCGTTCGACCCCCCGACGGGGGAACGCATTGTAGATCGATGCCCGGATCCCGCCGACCGACCGATGGCCCTTAAGGCCGTCAAGCCCGATCTCGGTCGCGTCGGCGCAAAACTTCTTCTCCAGTTCTTCGGACGGCAGCCGAAAAGTCACGTTCATCAGCGAGCGCGCATGGCGCTCGGCATGTCCCTTGTAGAAACCGTCGCTCGAATCGATCGCGTCGTACAGCACCGCCGCCTTTTCTTCATTCAACTTTTCCATCGCGGTCAGACCGCCCTGTTCGCTCAGCCACCCGCAAACGAGACTTATGATGTAGATGCCCCACGTGTTCGGCGTGTTGAGCATTGATGAGTTCTCGGCCATCAGACGATAATCCAGCATCGAATGCTGGTTCTCGGGCACGCGGGCGATGAGGTCGTCGCGGATGATGACCAGAGTAACGCCGCTGGGACCGATATTCTTTTGCGCGCCGGCGTAGATCAGGGCGTACTTTTCAACATCGATCGGTTTTGACAGGATGTTCGACGACGCGTCGCAAACGACCGGAATCCCCTCGGCCTCGACGTCATACTTGAACTCGACACCTTCGATCGTCTCGTTTGAGGTGTAATGCACATACTGTGCACCTTCGCTGAACCTGACCTCGTTCCGAGCCGGAACTGTTCGGAACCCGCCTTCGGCCGAGGAATAGACGGTATTTACTGTACCGCACCGCTTTGCCTCCTTTATTGCCTTTTTGCCCCACGCGCCCGTTATGACGTAATCGGCGGTTTGGCCCGGCCCGAGGAAATTCATCGGCACCATCGAAAACTGCAGCGTCGCTCCGCCCTGTAGGAACAGGATGCGATAGTTGGCCGGCACCGCCAGAAGGTCGCGTATGCCCTGCTCGGCGGCGTGTAGGACCCTTTCGAAGTGCTTTGAACGATGGCTGATCTCCATCACGCTCATGCCGATACCGCCGAGGCTCAGCATTTCCTCGCGGGCTCTTTCGAGGACGGGCTGCGGCAGTATGGCCGGTCCGGCGCTGAAGTTAAATATCTGTTTCTCCATATTTCTGGACGGAAAAAAATACGATAGCACGCCGCCGGCCGATACTTCGAACGCCTCACATCGACGGTTTTATTCCGGCCGATTTTGAGGTAAAATCCGGGAAAACAATCGAACTATGTCTCTCGGCCGAGCATCAAATTGGCCGCGAGTTCATAGGACTCAGGAGGACCCATGTTTCGAAAGCGATCCCTCAAGTTTATTTTCATAATGGCCGTTGTTTTTGCGGTCCAGATAGGCGTTTCAGCTCAGCTACAGCCGGTCAACGGCACGGTAGAGCTCTCAAAACCTGACGGTACCAAGGAACCGGTCGCAAATGCGCTGGTCGAAGTATACCGCGTCGATATGAAGGTAAGCTTCCCGGCGGCCCGGACGAACAAGAAAGGTGAGTTTAGCTTTGCGGGCTTGCCGATGGGTCCCACCTTCGCCTTTGGCGTGAGTGCTCCGGGCTGTGCCCCGATCATCTTTCCCAACGTCAAGGCCGGGCAGCAACGGCTTCTTATCACATTGTTGCCGGGTGACGGCAGCAAGCTATCCGAAGACGAGGTCCGTAATGGTGCAAACGCCCCCGCTGGCGGAACGACCCAGCCGACGGCCGAGCAAATAAAACAGCAGGCGGAATTCACGAAAAAGAACGCTGAGATCGCCGCGAAGAATAAGAAGATCGAGGAAGGCGATACGATCGCGAAGAAGTCATTTGAGGAAGGCAACGCTGCACTAAAGGCTGAGAACTTCGAGCTGGCCCTGACGAAATTTGATCAGGGCGTGGCTGCGGTCCCGGATTTCGTGGGAAGTACGCCGATCCTTCTCAGCGGCAAGATGCTGGCGCTAAAGAATCTGGGCTTTACCAGGTATCGTGAGGGCGCGGCCTCGAGTGACCCGTCAGTCCGCGTCGGCAAGTATCAGGAAGCCAACAAGTTTTACGAAGACGCGCTTGCCGCCTTTCAGCAGGCCCTTGACGTCATCAAAAATGCGGAAGCCGCCGCGGATGCCGCCGAACAGAAACGACGCGACCAGATAAAGACCGAATTGTATGCGTCGGCGACCGAAATACATCGACTCAAGGCTGTCGGACAGGTCGATACGAGCAAAACTGCCGAAGCACTGACCGTTGTCACCGAGTATATGAACCTCGAGGCCGATCCGGTCAAGAAACTCGCTGCTCGCCTGACGCTTGGCGATATCATGCGTGCGGCCGGCGATTTTGAGAAGGCGGTTGCTGCTTACAAAGCGGTACTCGAGGTGAAACCCGATCACGCTGACGCGATGGGCAGCCTCGGGCTGTCCCTGTTCGCACAGGGAGTTGCCGTGGTGCCCGAAGACAAGGCCTTGCAGCAAGAAGGCCTCAATTACATGCAAAAGTACACCGAGATCGCGCCGATCGCCCCGACCGACTCACAATCGGTCCGCGAGCTGAAACAAAGCGTCAAAGAGACGGTCGACTATCTCAAGAATCAGCAGAAGATGACGCCGCAAAAGGTCGCGACGCCTCCGAAGCGAAGGCCTTAGTGCTTAATGCGGTTTTCAGTATGCGCGCCGGGCTTCTCGATCAGGGGCCCGGCATTTGTATATGGACATTACTATCAAGGCGATCGAGCATGCGGATCTCGACGAGGTGCTATCGCTCATACGCGAATTCGCATTGTTCGAGGACCTAAGCGATGTGTGCGAGGTCACTTCCGAGCGGCTCGAGGCGGCGATGTTTGGGCCCGGGGCCGTAACAGAAGGCCTTATTGCCCGGATCAATGGCAACGCGGTCGGATACGCGTTGTTTTTCCCTAATTTCTCGAGCTTTCGCGGGCAGCGCGGGCTCTATCTGGACGACATATTCGTGCGAAACGAACACCGCGGTTCTGGCGTTGGCGAGACCCTGATCAAAGAGATGGCCCGAATCGCTGTCGCCCGTGGTTTCGAACGGATCGACTTTCTGGTGCTTGACTGGAACAAGCCGGCTCAACGGTTCTACGAGAAACTTGGCGCCGTCGTCGATCCTGAGGAACGGCACTATAAATTTACCGATGCGGCTTTCAAAAAGCTGGCCAGGTAGCCTTTCCTGTCACAAACGCCCCGCGGGCGGTGTTCATCCACTGTAAAAGCAAGGTTCCAACCTTAAAAATCGATCAGAGCTGGAGGCTTTCTATGGGGAAGAGCATTATTCGATGGACTGGCACGCTGGTTACGGCCTTTATCATCATCGTCATTGGAAAATACGTTATCGTCGCCCAGGAGGTGATCACCGGCGAGTGGCGCACCGGCACCTGGTCGGAAAAACACGACAAGGACAAGCCGGAAAGAGGGGATAATTCCGGCAAGATCCACCTGACGTTCGAGCGAACGACCGCTACAGGCCGCAATAGCCATGGATCGAGCTTCACGCCAGAGGAGTTGGGCCTGGGCGCGTCGCAGCTTCAGAACGGCCAGGTCAGCTTTCGCCTCGTCCGGGAAGCCGGCACTATCGAGGCCGAAGGCACGATCGTAAACGGTAAGGGATCGGGCACGTTCCGCTTTACGCCGAATCGCGGCTTTGTCGAGGCGATGCGAACGCGAGGTTTTGATTTTGATAAAGCAGGCGGGAAGCGTGATGGCGGTGTCAGCGAAAAGCTACTGTCGGCCGCTTTCGTCAACGTGACCGTCGCGTTGGCCGATGACCTAAATTCGGCGAACTTCGGCAAGCTTGAGGTCGAGGACCTCTTCAAAGCAGCGATCTTTAAGATCGACGGGAAGTTCATGGCCGAGATGAAAGCGACCGGCTTTCCGAACCTCGAGATGGAGGACCTCGTCAAAGCTCGAATCTTTAAGATCGATGCCGATTACGTGAAGCAGGTCCATGACATGGGCTTCAGCAACCGAGATTTTGAGGGGCTGGTCAAGTTTCGCATCTTTAACGTTACGCCTGAGTATCTCAGCGAGTTGCGAGCAGCCGGTCTGACGAAGATGGACAGTGAAGATGTAGTGAAATGCCGCATCTTCAACATCGAGGCCGATTTTGTTCGCAAGGCAAAAACCGAAGATCCGAACGTAACGATCGAAGACCTGGTCAAGATGAAAATAGGCGTTCACAAGAAACGCGTGGGCACCTAGAACGCCGCGTATCACCTGGAAAGAAGTCGTCCGCGCCAATGCGGCGGCTTTTTTCTATTTCGGGACCTTCTTCGCGTCCTTCTCTATCTCTGCGATGAGCTTTGCGAGGCGGTTCCGGGCCATCAACGGAAGCCTCTCGTTCGTTGAGAGAGAACTGAGGAACGGGAGCAGGTGTGGCGGGTCGCTGATCTCGCCGCGACGCAGGTAGGAATCAAGAGCGTCGACGAGGCCCGGCGTAAAGAGCGGCTGGTTGTCGCGGGCGAGCAGGATCTCGAAGCGCCACGTGTACTCGACACCGATGCGCCGGTATTCATCCATTAGCAGCTTGGCATCCTTGTTGTCTGTCCAGTTATAGCTCGCCGTCCGCTCGCGCCCCTCGCGCTTCAGCCGAACCGTGATCTGGCCCATGTGTGAATAATCGCGTGGCGTCTGATAGGTTTCAGTGGAATCGAGGAAGTTCAACGCCGCAAATGTCGCCTTAAGCCTGGCCATGGTGGCGTCGGACAACTTAACAGGATCGGTGACCGGTTCGGCAAAGCCTTCTTTCTCGAACGTTATCTTTCCATTTCCGGCTTCGTCATGCTCGATCGTGATCTTCGGATATACAAAACCAGGCCGCGAAAACTCATAAAAATACGCCGGCGGCCGAGTCTGTTCCGCGACGATAGCTATGGAAGCGCCGTTGTCTGAGGGACGTTCGTTACGCTTGGGACCCGGTTCCGGTGGAACATCCTCAGGTGCGGGCGAGGGCGAAGGCTTTGCGATCGCGGCCTTTGTTCCCGTGGACTTTGCAGGTCGTTTGTTCTTTGTGTTCTGCGCGGCGCCCACCATCGCCACAGCGAGTACCAGCGCAAGTATAGAAAGCTTCCTCTGTAGCGTTCCGGTCATTTTACCCAGATAGTCTAGCTAAATACGCGGCCGCGGGGCGAATCGCGAAGAGTTGGATGCCGGCGTGATCGGGACGGTTGGCGAGTGCTAACTCAGGCGAACTTGACCGAGACGACCTTCGAAACTCCCGCCTCCTGCATCGTAACACCATAGAGAGCGCGGGCGGCCTCCATCGTCTGCTTGTTGTGCGTGATGACGATAAACTGTGTTTTTTCAGCCATTTCTGCGATCTTATTGGCAAAACGGCCGATGTTCGCGTCGTCAAGCGGCGCGTCAACTTCGTCGAGGAGACAGAATGGCGAGGGGCGATAGCGGAAGATACCGAGGATAAGGGCGATAGCGGTCATGGCTTTCTCGCCGCCGGATAGCAGGAGGATATTCTGCAGTCGTTTGCCCGGCGGCTGGGCGACGACCTCAATGCCGGCCTCGAGGATATCGTCGGATTCCATTAGAGTCATCTGGCCCTGACCACCGCCGAAAAGTTCGAGGAACAGTTCGGAGAAGTTGGCATTGATCGCCTCGAACGCGGTGCGGAATCGCTCGCGCGAACGCTGCTTGATCTCGCGAAGCGCCTCCTCCGTCGCATCGATGCTGTCAACGATGTCCTGTCGCTGAGAGGTGAGAAAGATGTTGCGCTCCTCGGCCTCGCCGAGTTCCTCGAGCGCGAGCATATTGATCGCGCCAAAATTATCGAGCCGCGTGCGAAGGTCTGAGACCTCAGAGCGAGCGTCGTCAAGGACGAAGCCCTCGGCCGGTTCGATCTCATCGACCAGCTCCGTCAGGGCGAGGTTGAGTTCCTGGCGACAGTTTTCTGCAAGGTTCTTCAATTCGGTGACTGCTTCGGCCTGGCGGATCTCGACGCCGGCCCGCTCATTGCGCGCGGCGGCGGCACGGTGATTCAGCTCGTTCAGCTCATCGCTCATTCGATCCGCAGCGTCACGCGACGAAGTCAGTGCTGTCACCGCAGCGGTGATCTCTTCGGTCTCGCGGCTTACGGCGTCACCGGCTGACGCGATCCGATCGGTGATTTCGGTGATCTCGGCGTGGAGCGTGCGGATCTTTGCGTCAGCATCGGAAAGTTCAAGGTTCTGGAGCGCGAGCCGCGATTCGAGATCGCGGACCTCATTCTCAACGCGGCGAAGCGCCGAGACTGCCGACCGCCGACGCTCGTCTGACGTCGCTGCGACCATTCTTTTCTCGTTCAGCTCGGCGGAAGCGGCTTCGGTGCGGGCACGCGCTTGTCCAAGCTCGACGGCGATCGTCTCGAGCCGTCCCGACGCTTCCGCCCTCGCCGCCACCGCGGTCTGCTTCCCTGTCTCGGCCTGGGTCTTCTTCTCGATGAGTTCCGTGATCTCATCGCGCGTCTGACCGATCTCATCCTCAACTACCTTGCGGTGTCGCTCGGCCCGCTGGATCTCCTCTCGTGCGCCGTGGACCTGTATCTGAAGGCCGTGAATTCCGCGATCGACCTTGATGATCAGGGACTGGAGATCGACTGTGCGGCTCTCAAGATCGACGAGTGCTGCCCGGAGCTTTTCGGCCTCACCCGCGGCTGATTCGATCCGCATTGTGAGCCGGCCGCACTCGCTTTCGAGGTCCTTCAATTCGCGTTTGAAGGCGAGCAGCGATTCATTCTCGCTCTCAGAGCTGCGGAGCCCGCCGATAAACAACCTGCCGCCAACAAGCAGATTGCCGGTGTGATCGACGCGAGTTTCGCTGTCCATTGCGCCGTCCTCTAATGACGCGACCAATCGTGCCGACATCTCACGCGGGAAAATGCGCCGCAATGCTTGTTCCAGTTCGTTCGAGACACCGAGAAACGACCCGATGGTTCGATCGGCCGGGAACGAGATGTTGTGCGAGACCGGTTCCTCTTCGGGCAGGATGATGATCGGTGTGCGGCCCATCTCGTTCGAGCGAAGCCACTCGCCCAACCGCCTCGCCTCGCCGAGTGTCCGGACAACGACTGCTTCGAGAAACGGACCAAGAACGGCTTCGACCGCCCGTTCGGCCTCAGGAGCTACGTTCAATCGGTCGGCAAGCACGCCGGCAAAACGTACTCCGATCGACGATTCTTCGGCAAAGATCTTCTGCACCTGCGGCGTGTAAACCGCTCGTTTCTCTTCAAGTTCGAGTAAAGTCGCGAGACGGTGTTTCTTGGCGGAGTGTTCCTCTTCGAGGAGGCGAAGTTGCGCATCGGCGTCGTGCAGTGCCTCACGAGCCGCGGCGGTCGCCCCAACAAGCTGTTCCTTCTCTGCGTTCAGGTCCGCGAGTTTGTTTTCTTCGCCTACCAACATCGCGGCGAGTTCCTCGGCCTGCCTGTTATTTGTCGCAAAGGTCTCGTCCGCCCGTACATGTTCTTCCCTGAGGTTGTGTTCGCGGTGGCCGAGCCTGTCGATACTGTTCGCCGCCTGTCGCGTGATCTCGTCAAAACGTTCGGCTGCAGCTGTGTGCTCGATGAGCAGGTTGCGTGCCTCGTCCATCGAGGCCTCGATCGCCGAGAGCGTGTCGCTCGCTTCCCTGTGACTATCTTCCGATTCGCGAAGGGCCGCTTCCGCCGCTGCATGCTCCGCACTTTCGTGGCGTTCGATCTCTTCGAGCCGGGCCAACTCGGCGGCCAACGCTTTCTGCCGCTCTTCTGAGGCCGCGATCTCCTGTCGCAGCGTTTCGCAGCGGTTGTTCAGACTTACGATCTGATCTGATTTGTACAGGTGCTCGCGTTCGGCGCGATCGCGTTCCAGCGCGTTGTTGGCATGTATCTTCCTGAGTTCAGCAAGGCTTTCCTCCGCGAGCCGGGCCCGATGCGTTGACTCTCGTGCCGCCTCTTCTTTCGCCGCGACCTGAGCTTCAAGTTCGATCTCAGCGGCGACGGCGGTTTCGAGCTGGTTCTTCAGCGTGTCCGAGAGCTCGGAAAGGTGCCTGCCCTCGGCCGCGTAAAGTTGGCGAAGCAGCGTGCGGAACTCCTCCTGCAGGATCTTGTACCGCCGCGTTTTCGCAGCCTGGCGCCGCAACGAATTGACCTGTTTCTCGACCTCGGAGACGATGTCGGTGATTCGGCTGAGGTTTGATTTTGCTGTTTCGAGCCGGGATTCGGCCGCGCGCTGGCGTGCGCGGAATTTCGAGATCCCGGCAGCCTCCTCGATCAGGCTCCGCCGATCGGCCGGTTTTGCCGACAGGATCTGGCCGATCTTGCCTTGTTCGATTATCGCGTAGTGGGCGCCTGAAAGACACGTTCCCGCGAAAAGGTCGGTGATGTCACGGAGGCGACAGGTGCGTCCGTTGAGCAGGTATTCGCTCTCGCCGGACATATAAAGGCGGCGCGTAACAGAAACGGCCTCTCCCGGTGCGAAATCGAGTGCGAATGACCTCGGCCGCCAATGCCGCTTGGTCTTGACGCGATTCTCGACGACGTGGGTTGAGCCGACGGCCATCGCCTTGACGGTTTCGACCTCTTCAACCTGTCCGCCCTCGTGAAAGCCGTTGGTCTCGATCGCCGTTGCACTGACGTCCTCAGGCTGCTCGGGTTCGGCACCCTCGATCGCGTCCATGTCGACCGCTGAGTCGTCGATCTCGCCTAAGCTGGCGTCTATGTCCTCGAGCTCGTTTTCGTCGATGTCAAAAGTAGTGTCGTCGCGTACCAAGTGAAGCACGACCTCGGCCATGCCACCGGGTTTGCGGTTCTTTGTCCCCTGAAAGACGACGTCCTTCATCTCGCTGCCGCGAAGCAGCTTGGCGCGCTGTTCGCCAAGCACCCACGCGATCGCGTCGGCCACATTCGATTTGCCGCAGCCGTTCGGCCCGACAACGGCCGTAATTCCGCTGCCGGTGAAAACTATCTCGGTAGGATCGGCAAATGATTTGAAGCCGGAGATCTCTAGACGCTGGAGCTTAAACATTCTATAGTGCTCGTTCGCACGGTAAGCACTATATTTTGTTGTATTTGGAAGCGGTAAGTCAACCCTTTGGCCGCAGCCTCAGGTCAACTCATTGCCGACGTCACGCAGGCCGTCTCGTTCGGCGCGTTCGTTGTCGAGTTCAGTGAGGACGTCGAGCAGGAAGTTCGTGTTGCTCGTAACGTTTATGATAACCGGAAATTCATGATCGGATGTCGAGAACTCGAACGTGCCGCTGCTGATCTCAATGATCTCGCGAAATGCAGTGATGCCGTTGTTGCCGTTACACTCGGCATCGACGATCTTGCCTTCGTTGAATGCGACGTTAGCGAGGTGCAGGTCGGACTTGATCACGAGCAGACCCGTCATCTTAGCGCTCTCGATCACCTGGACGGCGTCGAAGATGCTTACGTAGGCCAGGTTGCCGGCGAAGGTCACGTCGGTGCGCACTTTCTGGGGCGATTTGTCACGGTTCAGTGCAAAATCAGGGCGCCGCGCGCGGCGAATGGCCTCGAGGCCGGGCGCGACCGAGATTCGCGGGTCGAGCAGCTTTGCCTCCTGCAGCCGATCATAAGCCAGGTCAAAATCCTCGCGTCCAATATAAAGACTCACCAAGGCGAGGCACTGTCGGGCCGCTTCGTTGAGGTTCTTTTGCCGGACGCAGATGTCGCGCATCTTTTCCCGCAATGGGATCGATCGCGGCGAGCGCTCAAGCGATTCGCGCAGCACGGCAAACGCCTTCTCGGGCGAGCTGTACTTAACGAACAGATCGGCGTCAAGGAGCACCGATTCGATCGTCGTCTCGGTAAACGCCACATTCGGCTCTGTAACCACCTGGCTCATAAGACAGAGGTGAACAAAAATGTTCAACAATCCAATTTAACACAGTGCCAACGGCTGCGTCATCAGTTTTCTCGGTGAAAAGGCCTGCCCCACCCGTGGCAGCCCAAAAGCGGATCTCTACCTTAGAAATCGAACCTGAATCCGACGCGGATCTGCCGCTGCCTGTAGGTCCGGGTCGGCACCAGAAAGTTCTGGCGGGCCAGAAGCTGTGCGGCGGTCGGGGCCGTCCCGTCGGTGCGCAAGGCCTGAAAGTCGACGAACTCGGCACCGTAATTGAACACCGCAGCGTTCATTATATTGTCGAACTGAACGACGGGACGGAACCTTACGTGCTCGGTGAACTTCCATTCGCGCGTCACGCTAAGATCGAAGGTGTAAAAGCTCGGGCCGGTACCGGAGTTCCGCGGCAGGTTCGAGCCGCGGGCGCCGATGGGCTGGAGCGAGAATTGATTGATCAATGCGTCCGGCACGGGTGAGCCGGGTGCTCGCCAGACGATGTCCTTGATATTGCCGTTGAAATTCAAGCGGTCCGTTCCGAGGTCATCGAGGTTCCTATCCGACCCGCCGGCTCCAAGGTTGAACGGCGCGGACGTGCCATAACGGAAAAGTGGTGAGAACCGCAGCCGGCCGAACCACGACGGCGTATCGAATGAGCCGGAGAATGCAATACGATGGCGCCGGTCTTGCAGGCTGCGTGCCCACTCGGCGCTAAAGTCGCCGTTCACCTCCGCATTTGCCGTGTTGTTTAGGCCGTCGTCCATCGTCTTCGATAGCGTATAGGCGAATCGATACGAGGCACCAAAGCCTTTGCCGAGCTTGCGATAGCGGCTGCGAAGCTCGAGGATAAGCCCCTGGTAAAACGCGTTCCCACTTGATCCGATCCGCGAGGTCTCCTCAACGGTTTGGTCGGGTCGGAACCGAGATATTGCGGCCAGAGCGATCGCGATCGGCGTGCCGACCGCGTTGGCGGTACTCCCGGCAACCGCGATGCTCGGCGAAGTCTCGGTCCCGCTCCTGACGGTATTGAGATTTACCCAACACGTAACGGTACCCGTCGTCGAGCACGAGCTCGTTCCGCCCTGTGTCGACGATGTCCCGCTGCCGTCGGCAGTCGACCCGAGATAAAACCGGTACGTCCTAGTCGTAGGCGTCGTTGCGTTCGGGTCCGTAAAGACCCATGGATTGGCGATCAAATAGGCCGTCCAATCGGCATAGCCGGCCGGCAGCCTCGGCGCGTTCGAATTGGTGTCGCGCCACAAGTGGACCGTCTTGTTCCAGGTATAGTTCGCCTCGAAAACCCAACCATTCCACAACTCGCGCTCAAACCCTATGTTGAATTGATAGCTCTCGGGAATTCTAAGATCTGCTTCCACCGAACGGAGCGGATTGCCCGCGCTGGACACGTTGCCGACCGAAAAACCGGTGTTCGCGTTGCACGGCAGCGTGCCACCGCCACCCGTGTAAGTCGCGCAGGCCGCAGTCACCAGCGATTTCAGTTCGGTGATCGACGCCAGTGCACTGGGAAAGCGATTGTTGAGCAACGCAAACACGAACGGGCGCCGCGGATCGCTCGCCGCCGGGCCGATGAAGTTCGTATCGAAATTGACAAGTGTTCCGCCTGAGTTCTGTATCGAGTCACCAACCGTCCTTAGGAGAACTCGGTTGTAGAAGATACCGGCACCAAAGCGAACCACGCCTTTCGCACTCTTGAACGGGTCCCACGAAACGCCGAACCTGGGTCCAAAGTTGTTGTTGTCGGAAACAGCAGTCTCCCGCTCATACCTCAATCCGTAGCTCATGGTCAGGTTCCGCGAGCTGAAATTCATCTGATCGTTAAAGAAGAACCCGTAGTAGCGGTTCTTGACGTCCTGGGCGGTGCCAAAATTCTGACGGTATCGGTTGACCGTGTTCTGTGTGAAGGCAAGAACGCTGCCGAAATTGAAAGTTCCGGTCGTGTCCTGAAGAGCTTTCACTTTCGACACAACATCCTGAATATCGAAGCCGAACTTATATGAGTGACGACCCGAAAGATAGGTAAGCGAATCCTGGAACTGCCATCGGGTCTCTGTGCGTGAGTCGGAGAAGTTCTGGTTGGTGCTCGTCGACGAGTTCCCGGCTATCAGCGTTGTGACAGAGTTCGATATGGGATGCCGGTATCCGATCAAGATCACCGGTTCATTCGGATCGCTCGTTTGGAAGCTCGGTTCGTAGCGCGACCATTGCGCGCGAAACTGATTTACCGCATTCGCACCAAAGACGTGATTGTCCGTGACGTTATACGCATCTGTATTAATGTTCCTTGCTTGGAACGCATTTTCAAGCCGCGACGTTGCGGCACCGGTCGTTCGTTGGTTGTTCTTATGTCCGTACTGAAACCCGATCGTCAAGTCGTTATTTTTGAATAACTTAGTATCGACACGCGCCGTCAGCACATGACTCAGATTCGGCGTGTCATACAGCTTGTTGTACGGTCCGATCGCGCCTGCGGTCGGCGGTGTAGCTGTGCAGGCGGCCGGATTAGCATTGTCGCAGGCGACCGTCGAACCGGTCGGTGCCGGCAGCGAGTAGCGCGGATTCGAACCTATCGGAACGTATGCATCGATCAGCGTGTCGTCAGCGAGCTTGTCGTACTCATACGTTGCAGCAAAGAAGGTCTTCCGACGGCCGTTGTAGAACGGGAGAACCACCGGACCGCTGATAGAAAACCCCGGATTGATGTTCTGAAGAGGTGGCCGCCTGATGTTCCGACTGTTGTTGTACCAGGAATTCGCGTTGAGGCTCTCGTCGCGAAAGAAACCAAATACGCGACCGCGCAATTGGTTCCCGCCTGAGCGGGTTCGCAGATTTACACGCCCGCCGGACGCACGGCCATACTCGGCCGAGAATTGATTCGCGATCACCTGCACTTCTGCGATCGCCTCCAGGGACGGCTGGAAACGGTCACGCGACGAGCGGTCGTCGTTGTTGTCGAGTCCGTCAATAGTCAGATTGTTTGAGTAGGCGGTCCCACCGGAGATCGAGAAATTCCCCTGCTCCAGGGGCGCGGTTCTCGGGTTTGCGGCGCGGTCGTCAGCCAAGCCATTCGTTGAGAGCTGTTCTTCCGACGTGCCTCCAAGTGTCAGGACGAGGTCAAGGGCATTCCGCGTGCTGTTCGGTATCTCTTCGATCTCTCGCGCAGTTATCGTTCCACCCACTGTGATCCGCGTCGTATCGACCGGCGGCCCGTCTTCGTCCGTCACGGTAACTGTTGTCTCGGCTCGAACGTCGGCCGGTGCGAGCTTAAAATCCTGGGTAAGTGTTTGCCCCGAAACCGTCGTGATCCCCGTCGTTTCCTTTGGTCCAAAACCGCTCGACGTCACCTTGATCTTGTACGTGCCGGGTTTGAGCTTGACGATCTTGTAGAGACCCTCATCATTGCTCGTCGCGGTCCTAACCTCACTGGTCTCGACGGAGGTAACTGTCACGGTCGCGCCAACGACGGCGAGTCCATTCGGGTCGGTTATCTTGCCCGAGACCGTGACATCATCTAGGTCCTGCGCTAGTGAGAACGTCGCAAACAGAAACAGAGCGATCGCGGGGACGAGGACACGGGCCAAGGATCTTGCAAACATCGTATTCTCCTTTAATTACTGTGCAAAACGCGTGAAAAGTGGATGGAGAATCGTAACTCAGAACGGGGAAAAAACGCAATCAAACCCCGGATAGTGGATCAGTCCCGGCGGCTTGGCTCGGCATCCTCGCTGGGAACTCGGAACCGCGAGATGGGGATGAGCGCTTCGGCGGATGAGAACGTCTCGCTCTGCTGTGCGAATTCCGTCGCGTGTGATTTTAGGTACTCGAAGAACTTTTCAAACTCGCGCCTCATCTGGTCCATTCGCTCGCGCATGTTAAGAATGATCTCGACGCCGGCGAGGTTAACACCGAGGTCGCGCGTGAGCGAGAGGATTATCTCGAGCCTCTCAAGATCGGAGTCTTCATAGAGCCGCGTATTACCGACCGAACGTGACGGCTTTAGCAGCCCCTCGCGCTCGTACAGCCGGAGCGTCTGCGGGTGAATATCGTACAATTCCGCAACCGCACTGATCGTATAGGTTTTGACCCGCCTTTTCATTCGAGTCCCATCGTCTTGCGCGGATTCTCCGGATTCAGTCTTTCGAACTCGCGAAGGAGCTGTTTGGTCTCCTCGGAGATCACCCGCGGCAAAGTTATTTTCACTTCGACGAATTGATCGCCCCGAAGCTTAGGATTTCTGAGTGAGGGGAAACCGCGCTCGCGCAGTCTGAACTTCTGTCCACTCTCGGTCCCTGCCGGGATCTTGAGTTGGGCTTTGCCCTCGACGGTCGGCACCTCAATGCGTGTTCCGAGTGCAGCTTCCGGGACGCCGATCGGAACGGTTATGTAAACGTTATCGCCCTTGCGCGTCAGGAACGGGTGCTTGCCGACGTTTGTGATAATGAACAGATCGCCCGGTTCGGCCCCGAGCCGACCCCCATGCCCTTTTTTGGGAACACGCACGCGCGACCCCGTGTCGACCCCGGCCGGTATCTTGATCTTGACCTGTTCGGTCTTCGGCGTTACTCCCTTGCCGTGACAAAGTGAACATGGCTCGCGGCGTCTTCCAGTCCCTTCGCAATCGGGACAATTCGCCGAAAACTGTAATCTCCCGCCGGTCCGCATCACTTGTCCTGTTCCCTTGCACGTCGAACACACGACGACCGGTCCGCCCGTGTCACCGGCGCCCTGACACCGCGAACACTGTTCGCTCCGGTTCACAGTTATGTTTGTTGTAAGTCCGGTAAAGGCTTCCTCGAAGCTTAATGCGAGTGGTATCTCAATGTCGCGGCCTTTCTTCGGCAACGGCCGCGGTGGTTCGGGCTGCCCCTTTGCTCCGCCACCAAATAAATCGGAAAAAATATCGCGAAAGCTAGAGCCGCCACCACCGGTTGAGCCTACATCCCAGCTAAAACCCGAGAAATCGAAGCCCGGCGCGCCCGCTGCCGCACCGGCTCCCGCACCGAATGGCGAATCGGGATCAAGGTTCTCTGCATAATACCCAAAGCGGTCGAAGACCTTTCGCTTCTTTTCGTCCGATAGAACGTCGTATGCCTCCTGGACCTCTTTAAATTTGTCTTCAGCCGCTTTGTCGCCGGGATTGACATCGGGGTGGAATTTACGGGCGAGACGGCGGTACGCCTTCTTTATCTCGTCGGCTTTTGCGTCCTTCTTGACGCCCAGAATGTTGTAATAGTCTTTTTTTGCCATTCCGGCTTAGCGAAAAGTTTAGAGGGACAAGGGACCGTGGGCAAAACCTCGTCCCTTGTCCCTCGTCCTCTGGTACCTAACTTATTTCTTGTCGTCCGGCTCGACGTCAACGTACTCGGCATCGATCACGTCGCCATCGTCCGAACCCGAAGGAACACTCTCGCCTTCCGCGCCCGCACTTGCCGACGAAGCCTGTTCATCACCGGCGCCGGCACCTGCCTGTGCGGTTTGGCTGTAGAGCACTTCGGCCAGCTTGTGCGAAGCAGTTTGCAGACGCTCGAACGCATTGTTCATAGCGTCCACATCTTCTCCGCCGAGTGCCGTTCTCGATTCAGCGATCGCCGATTCGATCTCGCCGGCGGCCGCGGCATCGAGTTTGTCCTTGTTCTCGCCAAGCGTTTTCTCGACGCTGTAAACCAAACCGTCCAGACGGTTTCGGGCCTCGATCGCGGCCTTCTTCTTCTCGTCCTCTGCCGAGTGAGATTCGGCGTCCTTCATCATCTTGTCGATCTCTTCCTTCGAGAGACCGCTCGACGCAGTGATCGTGATCTTCTGCTCGCGACCGGTTCCAACGTCCTTTGCCGAGACGTTCACGATACCGTTCGCGTCGATGTCGAATGTCACTTCGACCTGCGGGACGCCGCGCGGTGCGGGCGGGATGCCGACGAGGTGGAATTTGCCGAGCGTCTTGTTGTCAGCCGCCATCGGCCGCTCGCCCTGCAGCACGTGCACCTCGACCGAGGTTTGATTGTCAGAAGCGGTCGAAAAGATCTCACTCTTTCGCGTCGGGATCGTAGTATTCTTTTGGATCATCGCCGTCGAAACACCGCCCAGCGTCTCGATTCCGAGCGACAACGGCGTAACGTCGAGCAGCAGAATGTCGGTCTTCTCGCCGCCGAGCACACCGGCCTGAACGGCCGCGCCGAGTGCGACTACCTCATCAGGATTGACCGATTTGTTCGGTTCCTTGCCGAAGTATTCCTTGACCATCTCCTGAACTTTGGGGATACGCGTCGAGCCGCCGACGAGCACGATCTCTTCGATATCCTTGGCGGTGATGCCGGCGTCCTTGATGGCCTGTTCGACGGGCGGCATCAGCTTTTTGAGGATCGGTTCGGCGAGCTGCTCAAATTTTGCGCGCGTCATTTTCATCACGAGGTGCTTCGGCCCGCTCGCGTCCGCGGTGATGAACGGCAGGTTGATCTCTGTTTCCATCGCGTGGGAAAGCTCGACCTTGGCCTTTTCGGCAGCCTCTTTCAGCCGCTGCAACGCCATCTTGTCGTTGTGCAGGTCGATGCCCTGGTCCTTTTTGAATTCCTCGATGATCCAGCCGACCAGCACCTCGTCGATATCGTCGCCGCCGAGGTGCGTGTCGCCATTGGTCGATTTGACCTCTACGACGCCCTCGCCGACCTCAAGCACCGAGATGTCGAACGTTCCGCCGCCAAAATCGAACACGGCGATCGTCTCGTCCTTTTTCTTATCAAGACCGTAAGCCAAGGCGGCTGCAGTCGGCTCGTTGACGATACGCTGGACATCGAGCCCCGCGATCTTGCCTGCGTCCTTCGTAGCCTGCCGCTGTGCATCGTTAAAATAAGCAGGCACGGTAATCACGGCCTTTTCGACCTTGGCGCCGAGATAATCCTCGGCCGACTGCTTCAGCTTCTGCAGGACCATCGCAGCGATCTCCGGCGGGCTGTACTGCTTGCCCTCGGCATCGACCCGAACGTCACCATTCGAGGCCTTTTCGACCTTGAACGGCACCTGTTTTATCTCTTCCTTGACCTCGTCAAACTTGCGGCCCATGAACCGCTTGATCGAATAAAGGGTGTTCTCGGGGTTTGTAACTGCCTGTCTTTTCGCGACTTGCCCGACCAAGCGGTTGCCGTCCTTGGCAAACGCCACGACCGAAGGCGTAGTCCGCCCGCCCTCGCTATTCGTAATAACGACGGGTTCGCCGCCCTCCATGACCGCAACGACCGAATTGGTCGTACCCAGATCGATACCGATGATTTTGCTCATAATATTTCTCTCCAGACCCTATGATTGCTCAATAAAAACGTATTAATGCGAGTTGAGCACTGTTAGATGA
>CAZSOE010000008.1:0-17475 GCA_964608335.1 uncultured Chloracidobacterium sp. | reverse complement strand
GGCGAGCAGTTCGGTGCCGCCCGAGCCGCGCTGCTGTTCGAGAAGCTCGACCGCGGCAGCGATGTTCGCCGGATTTGCCTCGAGCGGGCGCGGCGAGAGTAATGTCGAATCGCCCGCAAAAAGAACAACATTGAATAGATCGGTCGGGCGCAATGTTGAGGTCAGGTCGCTGAAGAGCCGCTTCGACGTCGCGATCGGAAAGCCTTCCATCGAACCCGAAACATCGACGACAAAGATGTACTCGCGTGGTGGGATCTCGGCGGCCTCAACCCGCTCGGGCGGTTGCGCCATATAAAGAAAGAAATTCTCGCCCTCGTTCTGGCCCTGGAAGAGCAGCAGCCCCGACGCCATCTTGTCGCCAGAAAGCTTGTAACGCAGCACAAAATCACGGTTGCCCTGCAATGCGTCCGGCTCGTCGAGCGTCAGGCGCGCGGTCGAAGGGTCCTGCCACTCGGGTGCGATCTGGTGAGACGAACAAGCGAGTTGGCGGATCGGCATACCGGCAGCGACGCGAGTGTTGATGTGAAGCGTGCTGGTCGGCGCCTCACCTTTCTTTAGATACGGCGTTTCGATCCAACGCTCGACGCCGTCGTCGCCTACCTCCTTACGCGAGGCGTATCGCGGCCCGACCACGGTTGGATACACGACCTCGTAAACACCGTCGGTCGGGATCAATAGTTCGGTGTAGCGAAGTTCGATCTCGATCTGATCCTGCGGCATTATGTTGGCAAGGCTCATCGAAAAGACGTTGGGCCGGTCTTCCTCAAGCAGCGACGCGCTCTTGCCCTCTTTCTTGGCCTTTTCAAATTCCTGTTTGGCCTGCTCGCGTTCCTTTATCTTTGCGTAGATGATCTCGTCGCCGATCTTCATCCGCATCGAATAAACGGCCGCCCGGGTCGAGGCGGGGAAAACATAACTCGCATTGATCGGCCGCGAGCCTTCGTTCGCGTAAACCTGCTTGACGCGAACGTCGGCGATAACGCCCGATACGGCGATGTCGACATTAGTCGATTTGAGCGGAAGCTGGTCGACGCTTGGGTCGCCTTTTACAAAAAAGTATGGCGATAGCGTCTTGTCCGCCGAAACTCTTTCGCCCTGGGCCCCGGTGGGCTGCGGATAGCCAAGCGAAAAAAGAATCGCCGCGGCCAGAAGCGCGACGGTGGTTTGAATTCGTAGTAAGACAGTCCGGTTTTTCATAGCTATCAGCTCCAGTGAACGGGCTTTTACCCGCCTCCGGAACCAATGCTATTTGGTAGAACTGCCGAGCGGAATGGCACCGTCCACAGTGCCGAGGCGTAGTATCCACAGTTGACCAACGGGGAGACCGGACGATCGCGCGCGGATCACCGGCGATCGGCCGCCAGGACGCGGCCGGAGCGAAGACGAAGAACCTTTGGCAGACCCGCGAGTATGTCGACGACAATGAGGAGCTTGTTTGGAATGAAGAGCAGCGTCTGCCGGACGCTCCGCTTCTTACCGTAAACGGTCAGGAACCCGAGCAGCGCAACGACGGCGAACGCGGTGAGGGCGATCGGACCAGGCAGCATCAGGGTAGCCGCGAGCAACGCGAACCAGCCAATCATAAGGATCGTCGTTTTGAGCCGGAGCCAACAAAATGCCATCGCATTTCCCGAGGCGGCTGCGGCAGCGATCGTACGCGTGATCTCGCCGATCCGGCCCGAGACAATGTCCCGATGAAACGTCGCGATGACGCTACCGAGCGACTGGCAATGGTAGCACCGCGTGTGACAGGCCATCTCGACCGGTATCTGATGAAGACGCCATCCTGCCTTGATGAGGCGAAGCCCGAGTTCGGCTTCTTCCTCGGTGGCGATCTGCGGATCGAATGAGCCAACGTCTATCAACGCGCTTCGTCTGTAAAAACACGCGGGGCCGCGCAGCCATGTGACCTCGGCGGTCGTGGCCGAACGCTCTTCGACATTATCCAGTAGTTCGCCGAATTCATTGAGATCGTCGATACGCCCGTTAACCCCGGCGACATCGGGATGGACGCGAAGGTGAGCGACGGCAGGACTGAGAAATTCCTCATAGATAAGTGTGTCGGCATCGAGGAAAAGTATGAATTCGCCCGTCGCGTGGCCGGTACCCGCGTGACGTCCGGCGGACGGACAGAGTCTTGTATCGGAGCGAAGCGTTACGACCTTAGCGCCCATCCCGGCGGCTATTGCCGCAGTGGAATCGGTAGAGGCGGAATCGACGAAGACGATCTCCGCGCCGCCTGCGCGCTCGGCAGCCCGCTGGGCGGCCTCGATGCATTTCGCTATCTGGCGCTCTTCGTTGCGGCCGATGATGACTATGGAAAGCTCTCTGCTCATATTGTCTGCTCATGCGCGAGCGTGTGCACGGATACGCCGCGCGATGTCCGCAATCCCTTCGGGCAACAGCATTTTCGCGGTTGCCCGGGCGAGTGAATCAAGATCGGATAGTCCCTGGGCCAGTCGGGCAACCTTGCGTTCGCCGGCCAAGGTCACATTCACCAGGTTTTCGGTGCGGTTTGCCCAATCGAATTTATAAGCCTCGTCGCCGCGCAAGAAGTCATAGGTCCGAACACCACGTTCGACAGCCGCGCGGATCGAGAGACCCGTCAGTACGAGCCCGACGCTGTGATGAGTCCAGTCGGTATCAAAACCCGTGTTGTAAAAGTAAAATGTACGAGCGTTATCAAACCCGTAAATGGAGGCGCGGCACTCACCCTCGCACCACAGCTCATCGAAACGCAGAAGGCCAGTCGACGACATCCGCGCTATGACGTCGCGATGAAACCCTACAAGCCGCGCGCTTCCACTGAGCTCGGACGCGCGGCCCGGCCTTCGGTTTTGATGAAGAACGAGGAACCGCTCAAAAGCAGTGGTCAATTCGTCGGGTTCGGTCACACTGCGAAAGGCGAATCCTTCGCGTTCCTCGACGCGCCGCAGGCGACGGCCAAAGTTGCTTCGCCTCCGGCTCTGTTTGAGAACGGCATCCCAACCGTTGCTGAGATCGACTTGCGGACAGACGTAACCTTTGTGTTCTGAATACTTTGCATCGCCAGCGAGCTTTTGCCGTAACCATTGTGCGGTCAATGATCCGTCGCCAAGATGGTTGAGCGTGACGATGTCGATCCCCGTCGCCGAAAGAAATCGGACGATCGAGCGAAGCGCTTCTTCGTGCTCGTCGGGGGCCGCTATCAGATCGAGATGGTCGGCGCCGCCGGGGCCTTCTCCGAGGAAGCCGAATCTGGTGACAGCGAGCCCGAAGGCGCGCGTTGCAACCCGTCTAAGGGGAAGCAGACCGATTAGCTCGTCATCGCGACTGTATACTTTCAGAACAAACGGTTCGCCACCTGCCCCGAAATGATCCTGCCATGCCGACATCCATTCCCACGAGAGAAATGGCGCGGCGGATGATCGGGCGCGAACGATCTGCCAATCGCTCTTCAGCGAGCCAAGGGCCGACGGCCCAGTTAGTGATTCAACCCGTAAGTTCATCCGGAAGATTTGGCTCCAATGGTCCCCATACCGACGGGGAAGGGCCGCAGTTTAGGAATACGACCCGTCACCCTTGCACGGCGCGAGGAAGGGTCGTCGACGAATGCGATGGAGAAAGTCGGGGCCGCATTTGCCAGGTAATCCACCAGCGCGCGGATAAAAACGATCACGCCGCTCATTTCGGCCGCTTCTTCGACGGTCGTCAGAAGAAAGTACAGAGCGGTTTCTTTTCCATACTGTTCGACATGGTATCCCTCTACCAATTCGAGTCCCAGAGCCCCTGTGAGGAAAAGAACCGCGGCGAGCCCGGTTAGGAAACGCGTTCGCGGCGGCAAGCTGATGAAGAAGCGCAGGAACACGAGGCCAAGTGCGCCCACGACGAGAATGCCCGGTATTACCCACGCAAAATAAAGGATCCCAAACTGATCTTGACCTAGTAGCGAACGCATCGGCTCGATAGCGCGTTCGTGTACTGAGACCGTTTCATCGAAGGCCATAGCGACGAACCCCACGCCGAGCAGGCCCCACATTATCGGCCTGCGGGTCCCTTGCCGTTTCTCAAGCAGGAAGATCACCGCGATAAGCATCGCCGCGGTAAGCATAAGCGCGGCCGAGAAGAAGGAGGGAACGTTAAGCTCAAGGTCGACATACAACAGCTTCATGGCCTTTCGAGCAAGATCGGAGTCGGGGAGAATGAACCGATGTACATCGACGGCGACGGTGCTCGCAGCGACGACAATGGTCGCGGCCGCGGCAAGCATCGTTGTAAACGGGCGGATTCTAACGCGCAACGGTATTTCGGATGTATTCATCACTTGCTTCCTCAGGCCTTTCGTATAGTGCCGTTAATTGTAAACGCTGAATTAGCCGGACGTTCCCCGGGGAAGCGTCGAAGCGCTTTCTTAAGATCTCGAAGCCGGGCCAAAACCGAAAACGTCCAGAAGTGTGTAAGCCGACCGATCGCGGACGGCCAAAAAACGTACATCGCCAGGTGTTCGCGTTCACCGGTCTCCCAAGCCCGTTTGTTAGGCGTCGATGGGCTCAGCAGGTCGATCTCAGCCAGTCCGCTTTCGACGCAGTCGTCGAACAGTTTGCGAAAAAGCAGATTGCCGGGCGAGTATTTGGCGTAAGCTTCGTCATAAGACGTCCGCCAGTGAAACATCCGGTCGCCGTCCTCGATATTAAGGCTCATCGCGATGGTGCGGCCGTCGATCGTGAGTTCATAAACAAAAAGGCGACCGCGTTCAGCGCTTTCGCGGGCGAATGAATGGTGCAGACCGGCCGCGCGCTCGTCGGCGATCGCCGCCGTGCCGACCGCGCCTTTCCATCCGCGCGATTCGAGTTCCAGGTACCTGTCCACGGTCTCGGCGGAGTATTCGCGTGTGACGCAAAACTCTACGCGGCCGAGCTCCGCCAGGCGCCGCAGGCGACGGTCGAGCTCCTTGCCAAAGTGTTTTCGAGGTCCGGCAAAAAACTCCGACGCGCTTTCTTTCGCCGGCAATGCGATGAAGGGCGCTGCGTCCATCTGCCAGACCGCAGCACGAAATCCGTCGCGCCGCGCCGCATCGAGCAGTTCTCGGAGGAAGTCGTCATCGCGCACAAGCCGAGCCTCGAACACATTCCAGTTGTCGAGTCGCTTTATCGCATCCCAGATCTCGCCCGCAACCAGGGAACGCTGCTCACCCGATGCGGCCGCTCCCGACCGCGGGGTGTTCAGATCGAAGACAGAGCGCAGCGCCGACACGGGCAGGCCGTGGATAGAAGCACGGCGGCGCTCGAGAGGCAGCACGGCCCGCAGCTCGCCATTGTCCCGCACGGTGACCACGTTCATTTCGGTCCTGAACTGGCTGACAAATGCCGCAAACCACTCGGGGCGAAGGAAGGGTTCGCGGCACGAGCGGTCGCAAAGCGCGCTCCAGTCCGCAGCGATCGTAGAGATCGCTTCTAGTCCTCCGGCGATGATCTCGACATCAAACATCAGTCAAAAACATAAAGACCGAACCGGGCGGGAACCTGAAAGGATCCACTCACCGTCTTCTCGGACGTTATCCGTATCGCAACTCGCTCGACGGTGAGATAGTGTCGTCCAGTGCAAAGCTGCGCAGCCGCGCGACCTGGAGCGCAACAAGCAGCAGAAAAAGCGGATTCAAGTACATATATCGCCGCCACAACCGACGCGGTTCCTGCACGAATCGATATAGCCATTCAAGGCCGCGACGCTGCAGCCACTCGGGTGCCTGCGAGACCGTTCCTGCGTGAAAATCAAAGGCCGCACCAACTGCCATCGACGGCATCGGGATCAGATCACGATTCTCAAACACCCACGTCTCCTGCCGCGGACAACCGAGGCCGACCAGCACTATCGACGCTCCGCTCGAAACGATCTCTTCCGCGATCGCCGCTTGCTCCTCAGCAGAGACCTGACGAAAACGTGACGGCTGACTTCCCGCGATCTTTAAGCCTGGATATTGTCGCTGCAGATTGCTCGCAAATTGTCGCAGTACGCCCTTTTGGCTCCCGTAAAGATAGATCGGCATTCCCTCGTCCGCCGCGCGACGGCATACGCGAAGCGTCAGCTCGGGCCCATAAACCCGATCGGGAAGATCGACCCCGTAGAGCCAGCGGACAGCCCAACGGACTGGCTGGCCGTCGGGCACAACCAGATCGAGGTTGTTAAGCCGATGGCGATGCTCAGAATCGAGTGCACCGGTCATAACCCCGTGCACGGCGAGAGCGCTAACGGCGAAACCCTCCTTCGCTCGCGCCGCCGCGATGATCCGCTCGACGGCCGCGTCGTAATCGACGGCGTCGATGCCGACACCGAGAACGTTTTGTTTACCGTGGTCGATCATCGCGCTTTAAGCCAGGGCGAGCTCGCGGGTCGACTCGCGCACCATCTTTTCCTTTGTTGCTTCGACGATCTCGCCGATGGTCGTTTTCAGGTCCACCTCATGCCGCCATTCGGGATGATCTTCCTGAAAACGCCGCGTGTCGCTAACCCACCAGACATGGTCGCCCTCGCGGTTCTCGTCGACGATCGAATACGACAGCGGCCGGTTGGCCGCGTTCTCGGCCATCTCGATGGCTTCGAGCACGGAGCAATTGCTGAAGCGTCCGCCGCCGATGTTGTAGACCGCGCCCTCACGCGGGTCCTGGCAATAATGCCAAAACGCACGGACGAGATCGGTCGAATGAATGTTGTCGCGTACCTGCTTGCCCTTGTAGCCGAAGACGGTATAGTGATTGCCGTAGACTACGCACTTGACGAGATACGCAAGAAAGCCGTGCAGCATCGCTCCCGAATGCGCCGGTCCGGTCAGACATCCGCCGCGGAACGTCGCCGTCTTCATTCCGAAGTAACGGCCGAACTCCTGGACCATCACGTCGGCCGCGACCTTGCTTGCGCCGAATACGCTGTGCTTCGACGCGTCGATCGACATCGTTTCGTCGATGCCGTGCTCGAAGTACGGATGCGAGGCATCGATCTCCCAGCGGGTTTCGCATTCGACTAGCGGAAGGCGGTTCGGCGTGTCGCCGTAGACCTTATTTGTCGACGTAAAGATGAACGGTGCATCGGGACAGAAGGCGCGCGTCGCTTCGAGAAGTATCAGCGTCCCGGTCGCATTGATACTGAAATCCGTCATCGGTTCTTTCGCGGCCCAATCGTGACTCGGCTGCGCCGCGGTATGGATCACCGCAGTAACATCGCGGCCATAACGGCGAAAGATGTGACCGATCGCTTCCTCGTTGCGGATATCTTCGCGATAGTAGCGAAAACGCGGCAGAGTACGCCGCAACTCCTTGGTGTTCCAGTCGACGGAACCGTCGAATCCGAAGAAGTACTGCCGCATATTGTTGTCGATGCCGACAACGTCAAAACCCATCGAATGATAGAACTTTGCCGCTTCGCTGCCGATAAGGCCCGAGCAGCCTGTGATGATGGCTACAGACATAAATTCACCTTTGAATTGCGCTTAGGGGACAATTCGAAGAAGGTGCAAAAGGCCTTTAATTCCAGTATTTTGCGGGAACTCACGTGTGTTTTTGGCCTGCCGTCACGCGCCGAACCGAAGCCGTGCGATCCGGGCAGAATAACTGCCCGACAGGCCCCGCGTCGACTCTTCGCAGAGGCTGATCCGGCCAAGGGCGAGTGAATCGCAGCCGTGTCGATTGACGTGTCTTCTCGTCGTCACAGCGATCTCAAAACCGGCGTCTTCGACCATTTGCCTGATCGCCGGGCTGTACTCGCCGTTCGGGTATGCAAAGGTTGTGACCGGTGCGCGGAGCTGCTCCTCGAGCATGCGCTTGCTGTCAGTTATCTCGACAAGCGCATCGTCCGAGCTTTCAGCATTCAAGACAACGTGGTTTGCGGTGTGTGCGCCGAACGTGATGCCGGCGGCGGCCATCTCGCGTATCTGCGGCCAATCGAGCAGACCGTGGCCGGACGGAGATGAATCCGATATAGCCGACTCTAATTCTGCGATGATAGTTGCTCTGGTCGCCATCGGAAGATGTACGAGCACCTCCGTGTGCGCTGCGGGGTCAGCGGAACGAGCGAAGGGCCGTATCTTCTCGGCCGGCACACCGGCCTTTTTTAGAATACCGGCAACGTCAGTGCCATTCTCCCGGGCGACCCTGAGCAGTGAAAAGATACGGTCGTGGTCAAAGAAGCGATCGGTCCCAACGAAGCTCGTCGGCAGGAACATAGTGGCCGGCAGGTCCATCGACCGCAGGACCGGAAAAGCCTCGTGGTAAAAGTCGGCGTAACCGTCATCAAACGTTAAGACGGCGAGCGGACGTGACGACGTGCGTTGGCCCGCCAGATTCTCAGCGGCCTCTTCGAGCGTAACGACCTCGAATAGTTCCCGCAGAAGCTCGCACTGGCGACGAAACGTGTCGGTCGACACAACGAGGCCGTGATAGACCTCGCGCTCGGCCCGGCGTATGTCGGCAACGACGCGATGCCATGCGAGGATAGTTACGGCGTTAACATTCGCCGAGCGCTCGAAAACGAAGGGATCGATCGCGGCGGCGATCGTTTTTATCGCTCGTTTCCCCACGAGCCGAGTACCGGTCGGGCGACGGTTGTGGATCGTCGAGCCGATCGTCCCTCGCAGCCGTTCAATATAGCTATTGAGGTCCATCTCGTTCAGTACCTTTTCGCGCGCGTTGCGACCGAGCTCCCGCCTTCGCTCATCGTTGTCGGCCAGGTCGGCTATTCTCCTGGCCAAGCGGTTCACATCGCCGGCGGGGAAGAGCACGCCGTTTTGACCGTCGTCGATCATTTCGGGGATCCCGCCGACCGGCGTTGTAACGACGGCCAGCCCGGCGGCCATGGCTTCGATCACCGAGATCGGCATTGCCTCGGCGTATGTCGGCAGCACGAAGATGTCGGCCTCATCGAAGAACCGTACCCTTTCGGCCATCGAGACCGGGCCGAGGTGTTCGATCATCGATCCGATCTCGAGATCATCGCACAGCGGTTTGAGTGTTTCGGCGGCATATCCGAGGAACGATGCGCGTATGGATCGAGTAGTCCCGCCACGCTTTAGAAAGGCAAGTGCCTGGATGAGATCGCGCTCGCCCTTGAGTTTTCCGGTCGCACCGACGAAGAGCACGCGAATGGTGTCGTCGGCGCTTTCGACATCCGGACGCGGCCGAAACGCGCTGACGTCGATCGCATTCGGCAATACGACAATGTCGAGCGCATCGCCAAGCGCTTTGACCTGTTCGGCCGAACGGTGCGAGACGGCGATCACCCGATGGCTTGCGGCCAGCGCTTTTCTAATGAACGTTCTTCCCAGCGGAGATTGGTCAGCAAGGTATTCGTCGATGTCCCCGGCGTGAAAATGCACCAGAACCGGAAGCCGAAAGAGACGGGCAAGGAAGACAAAGAGCGACTCGCGATACAGGCTCGCGTTGCTGCCGATGTGAACATATGCGAGCGACGGTCGGGCAAAGAGCGACACAAGCACGAACCGCACGTACGCGAAAGCAGCGAGCAGGAGTTTGCTCGCCAGCCCAAGGTCTTCGGCTTGGGACGGGATATAGCGTATATCGTACGTTTCGCGCAATCCGGAATTCAGTATCGCCTCGGTGAGCGTCGTGATGCCGCCACGCGTCCTTGTCAGATGCATGCCGACCATTAAGATCCGCGGCCTTGAGGGACAGAGGCCGGCCGCAGCTTCGCCGGTCCGGTCGAAAGTGTCAGGGCCCGATCCTGAAACTGCGTGGGTCTGAAAATGAAGTTCGCTCATCCGATCCTTCCGGCAAAAACTCTACTCATCATCACGCCGACGCAGGCTGCCATAGCCGTTTCAGCCGCGCTTTTCGTGCAAAATAAACTACCTCGATGG
This sequence comes from uncultured Chloracidobacterium sp., assembly GCA_964608335.1. Classification (GTDB taxonomy): domain Bacteria; phylum Acidobacteriota; class Blastocatellia; order Pyrinomonadales; family Pyrinomonadaceae; genus OLB17. Next base: position 7,631 of record CAZSOE010000008.1, on the reverse strand, counting down.
CCGCCATCACGATGAATGCCAGAAGCTGTGCGGCCGCCGCGCCGACCGCTCCGTAAGTCGGGATTGCGGCAATCGCCACGCCGACGCAGATGATCGTCCCGGCTACATTGGCCACTAGGTCGACATGTTGGCGCTCGATAGCGATCAGCCCGCGGGCCGTGATCATGACCAGACAAAACGGGATCGCGCTTAGGGCAAGCATTTCAAGGACAGCGTCCGCGTCGGCATAAGCGCTACCAAAAAGAAGCGCAAGCACCGGGCGCGCTAAGAACGGCGACGCGATGCCAGCCGCGAGTGCCACAAGCACGGGCAGCCGCGCCCGTGATGCAAGATACCGGGCCATCTCCTCGGGCGCATGGTGCATTCGCCTGGCAAGTTCGGGCTGAATGGCGCTCGAGTACCCCGACATTAATATTGCTACCGGCAGCAGAAACCTCGCTGCGACGCCAAACTTTGCCGCCTCGGTCTCGGGCCCAAAATATCCGAGCAGGACGATCGCCGCCTGCCAGTTGATCGACGCGAAGACGATGGTGGTCGCAAACGTTACCGCCGTCGATGCGAGCCGCCGGAATTCGTCACCGCTGAACCTGGAGCGCACCACCATCGCGCGTTCGGCGACCAAATAGATCAGCAGGGCAACGAACCTCACAAGTGCATACGAAAACGCTATTGTCGCGAGATCCGCACCTGCCCAGATGAGGCCGACCGGAATCGCCGTTTTGAGAATGTTCTCGACCGTCGTCACCGCGGCGACCGTACTCGTCCGGCCCTCGGCGATCGCCGCTGCTTCAGCAAGCGCGATCAGACCCGTCGGAACCAGCGCCAAGCTCATGGCAGCGGTCGCGGCGTGCACCTCTGTGGATAACGAGACGGCGTATCCGCCGGCCGTCATTATCAGCGCCGTCTCAAGACCCGAGACCAGCATCAGCGCGGCGGCACTACCTATGAATATCGGCAGCGAGCGAGAACGCTCCGACCCACCCGAAAGCCGGCGGCCGATCTCATTGATCAAATATGGTACGAGGCCAAGCGAAACGACCGTGAAAAGGAGGGCGTAAAGTCCCATGACGATCGAGAACCGGCCAACCTCCTCAGGAGACCGCATGCGCGCGATGACGATCCAAATGAGCATGCTACTCGCGATATTCGCGATGCCCGACCACGCGAGCCAAAGAAAACTGCGCGTGGCGCGGTCGCTATTGTGCGAACGCTTACGTTTTCTGTAATGGCCGCTTTTCATGCCCGGGCCTCCTTGCGAATACTGGCCATCGCCATAACGACGCCCAGGAGGAGAAATAACGTTCTCATCGGCGGCCGTACCGAACCGAGCGACCCCGGTTCTTTCATACCTGAGATCGCAAACGCAACGAGTGCGACGACCGTGCCAAGTCCAAGCGCGAACAACAGGCGGTCGCGGCTTATTATCGCGGCAATGCCCTCGGCCATAGCTGCGATGAGCAGCAGGCCAAATACTATCCCGCCGGGGATGCCGACCTCCGCCGTTACGTGTGCGAATACGTTATGCACCGGCTGCGGGAAGATCTGGGACACAAAGACATCGGTTTCGTCATAGCGGGTCATGTTTGTGCGGTACGCGTTCAGGCCGACGCCGGTCACCGGATTGTCCCCGATCGTCCGGAACGCATTCTGCATCAGCGGAACGCGTATAGCCGCTGCGCCCTGGTCGTCCTCGGTTAGACGGTCGTAGATCCGGTCGCCAAATGGCGCAAGCAAGGCCGACACCAGGACGAATGCTCCGGCGACCGTAAGCAGATACGAGCGACGTTCGTTGGGGGACAGCCGCAACCATCCGAAGGCCGCCACCAGACCAAAACCCGCAACCAACGCGATCCAGCTTCCCCGCGCCAGCGACAACAGCACGGCGAGTGAGCCGGCCGCGATCGCCCCTGCCAGCACAGTTCGGATCACCGGCGACAGGTCGCGCACTCGGCAAACTATCAACGCCAGGGCCAATGGCAGAAGCGTCGAAACAACCCAAGCCATTTCGTTCGGCGTGCGCATGAAGGCCGGCACGCGCGAGAAAAGCTGCGCCTGCGTCCCAAGCAGTTCCTCCTCGGTGCCGGTGCCGAGATCGGGAAGGTTCGTCGGGAAATCGAGAAGGTACTGGCTCAGTGCAATCGTTCCGGTGAACAGCAACCCGAGAGCGAGTCCGACGATCAGGCTTAGGATGCGCTCACGTCGTCCAAAATGCGATACGACCGAGTAGGCGATGATGAGCGAGCTGCCAAGCGACCAGAGCGACGAAGCGCCGAGCGGCGTTATGCCACTCATCGCCACCGAAGCCGCCGCTAACACAAAAAGGGCGGCCAGCAGAACCGACATCACCCGCGGAAGCCTACCTCTGTCTTCGGTGTCCCAAAGATGGTCGTAAGCGATGAGCGCGACCGCGGCGATCAGCGTGAGCGAAAGGGTAAAACCCGACGGGTCTTCGATCTCGTCGATCTTCAGAAGCGTCATGTCGCCCTTGAAGAAGAACGATGCGATGAATGCGGCGCGAACCAGGGCGACCGGTTCGATCTCGAAAAGATAGATCGCCCCTGCACCGGCGATCGCTGCCGCGACAGCGCCAAGCATCAGCAACTGGAACATGCCGTTCGTTCCGGTAACCGCCACCGCCGGCCCGAGCACGAGAACGCCCGCGATGACTGCGCAAACGATCACGAAACGCCCGGCCCCGCCAGCCGCGAATGTATGCGAGTTGGTACGTGACGCGGACACCTTCACATCGCCCCCGTTCCGCGCACCACGGTCGGTATTGTCTTGAATAGGATCTTGAGGTCGAGGACGAGCGACCATCGGTCGATGTATTCGAGATCTTGCAGTATCCACTTATCAAAGCTCGTTTCGCTGCGGCCGGATATTTGCCAGATGCATGTGACGCCCGGCTTTACGCTGAACCGCCGGTTGAACCACGCCTGATCGAAGCGCCGAAAATCGCGCTCGGGCAGCGGCCGCGGCCCGACCAGCGAAAGGTCGCCAAGAACGATGTTGAGAAGCTGCGGCAGCTCGTCGAGACTGGTCTTTCTCAGCCATCGACCGACCGCCGTGACACGCGGATCGTTGCGCATCTTGAAGACCGGACCGGCGGCTTCGTTCTGGTGTTCGAGCCCCACCTGCTGAGCCTCGGCGTCGACGACCATCGTTCTAAACTTGAACATCCGGAAGCGGCGCTTGTTGTAACCGACACGCTCCTGGACGAAGATCGCCGGGCCCGGCGACGTCAGTTTGATCGCAATGGCTATCGCGACAAGTAGCGGCGAACAAACAACAAGCAATGCAAGGCCGCCAATGAAGTCGATCGAGTCCTTGATCAGCCGCTGCCATTGCGCGCCGGGCGCCGGATACAACGAAAGGATCGGCGCTTCACCGATCTCGCCCGCGACCGAGCGGGCGAGTTTGAGATTGAAAAGGTCGGAGTATACCCGGACCGTAATTCCCTGTTCCTCTGCGGCCCTCGCGATCGCCTCCATCTGGTCATAGAAGGTCTTAACCGGCAGGCAGATGATCACTTCGTCGACGACCGTCTCGGCCAATATCCGCCCAACGTCATCGAGTCGGCCGAGCACGCGCGAAGCGCGAATGTCGTCGATAAACCCGATGAATTGGTAGCCGATCTCAGGGGTCTCTTCTATGAGCCGCACCATTCGCTGGCCACGCGGACCGGCGCCGACGACAACAACCGACCTGAGGTTTCGTCCGTGCAGGCGAAACTCACGCAACATCCACCGTTTCAAAAAGCGGATCGCCAGTAGAGTTATGAAGGCGGCGATCGCAAAGATGAGCAGAAAGCGCTTGGGAAACACCGACCATTCCGCGAGCAGTATCAAGGTTGCAAGTGTTAGGGTGCAGAACGTTACGGCCCTAAGCACGTCGGTGAACTCGTCCTTCCAGCTCGCGAGCCGTTTCGAGCGATACAGCCAGAACGTCGACAGCACGAACGTCCAGCTGGCAAACACACCGAATAGGAACAGTGAACTCTCGAAGGTCGGGGTGACCACGGCCCCCACGACATAATCAAACCCCTCGGGGCCGCCGTATAGGAACGCGAGCCATAGGGCAAGGCTGAGCGCCGACAGATCCAGCAGCTTGTAGCCCAGTAATAGAATTGCCCGTACGCGTTCCTTCATAAGGACCTACTCGTTTCCTCCCGGCGGGCCGAGCCGCATTCCCTCCGACATCGTCGGGATCGATACGAGGACCGGCAGCCCGTACCGTTCTTCAAGGACACCCGCGGACCTGACGCGGCCGCTATGTCTGCCGATCGACCGATCGATAAACAGTGCTGCCGCCACACCGGCAACTAGCCCGACGCCCACCAGTACCAACAGGTTGAGCAGCGGTTTTGGCGTTTTCTGCTGACCGTCGGTCCGCGGCGGATCGACGACGCTGAAGTTGAGCACACGCTCCTTGTTCAGTACCTCGCTTATCTCGTTCTCACGAGCTTTCTTCTGATACAGCAGGTATGCTTCCTCGTTGACGCTTCGGCGCCTCTCGATCGAGTCGCGCTCAATGCTCCTAGAATTGAGAGCTACGACCTCGCTGCTCAGGCGGGACGACTGTTCGGCAAGCGTCCGTTGCCGCTTCCGCGCTCCGTCGAGGCTGGTTTGAGCCGCGTAAAGCTCGCCTTCGAGCTTGCGGCGCAGCTCGTTCAGCGCGAATGAGCGCTCTTCCGGCGGATTTGCGCGTTCGGATGCGATATTCTGCCGCAGCTTCTGAATGCGTTCCTCGTTCTCACGCACAAAGCGGCTCTCGGGCTTGTACTTTTGTAGGAGGTCCGTGCGCTGTTGCTCGAGCTTTACGAGCTCGGATTTCATCACATCGAGTGCTCCAACGTATTTCGAAACAGATCCGGTCTGTATCTGCTCAGGCATGGAATCAACGTTCGACTTCAACGTGCGAACACGCTGTTCGAGGTCGGCGATCTCGGTTGCGGTCGAGTTCTCCTGCGCCTGTATATCGTGAAGCTGTTTGAGCAGCAGGCTGCGCTGCGTCCCGATCTCGGCGCCGGTGACGCCATTCGCTGAGTCGAACTGCTTGAGCTCGTCCGTCGTTGCGTTCAGTCTTTCACTGAAGCGGTCGGTCTGCTCCCTAAAAACCTGCTCGGCCTCAGGCCGCTCGTTGATGCGCACGTGAAGGTCGACGAACTTACGGTAGATGGCTTCGAGCGTTCGTTTTGCGCGTAGCGGATCGGTGTCCGAATAGGTGATCTTAATGACACGCGATTTTTTGGTCGGCACGACCTCAAGATTGGCGAGCACATGATTCACGGCCTTCTCGACCGAGAAGTCGTCCGCCGCCGACCCGGCCTGCTGTTCCCCGCTTTCGCCTGCGGCCCGCCGCCCGGCGTCGTAGATCGACGTCTTGAGCCGTTGGCGCAGGTCGCCGAGCCATGTGTCGGCCTTGGGTCGACGATCGTTGACCAGGCCGAGTTCGGTCACGGCGCCCGTTATCACTTCGGCGCTCCGGACGAGCTCGAGTTCTGAATTGAACTCTTCGTCGCTTATTGCGCTCAACATGATCTCGGGATTCTTGTCGGACGGATTGATCTGCGGGTCGATGCGGTCGCGCGAGATGAGGATCGACATCGTCGCTTCGTATTTGGGAGTGATGAGAAGCGTGGTGATCATTCCCGTTGCCACGATGAAGGCAAAGATCGTAAAGATCAGCAGCTTCTTACGTGCGAGACCGCGGAATGGCCGGTAAGCCTGAGGCCGACGGCGTAAGATAACGTCGGACCTGACTCTGGTTGAGATCTCTCTGCTCGGGGTCATCTCTTCAACACCATCCTCTAAAAGAACCTCGGCAGGAGTCCGCGAAATGTCTCAACCGCGCGGTTGAACTTCGCGATCCGGGATTCGGGTATATAAAGGTAATCGCCGCTGCGCAGTTCGACGTCGGACTTGCGGCGCTTCGGGTCGATCATCGACATTACATCGGCCGACGAGATGATCCAGTCGCCCTTGCCGTCGGGCCGTGCGTGGATCACCATCTTCCGGTTCGCGTCACGCGTAAAGCCGCCGGCGAGAAAGATCGCCTGCATTAGGGTCCGCGCGTCACGAAGCTCGTAGCGTCCGGGCTTGTTGATCTGCCCGGCGACAAAAACGTGCGGCGCGACAAAATCGATCACCGAGACGGTGATGATCGGTTCAAGCAGCGTCTCGTCATATGCCTTCTCAAGCGATTTCTTGAGTTCGGCGGCCGTTAGACCTTCGGCTTTTACATCGTTGACCAGCTGTAGGGTTATGAAGCCGTCGGGGCGGACGGTCACTGAAGGTTCGTTCAGGTCGGGATTGTTGAAGAACTTCACGCTGAGCTTATCGCCCTGCTGGATGCGATACCCATTGGGGGCGTCCAAGCCGGTGCGCGTCTGAGCAGCGGCCGACAACGCCAGAAACGTGAAGCAGAGGAGGACAAACGATGAATGGACCACTAAGCGCATAACTGTGCAGTCGGGTAGATAAGGGGTTTTGTTTTCAGCAACAAACGACGAATTGCGCGAGTTTTCCGCCGTCGAGGTGAACGAGAGCCAAAATTGTGAATTGCCGACGATCCGGCCCAGGAATCGAAGAAACCCGGACGGGCGACAAAATAAACCGCCGCGATGTAGAATCTGGCTTTGATCCCAAGAACCAATATGAATATTGCAACCAGAGTGGTTAAGGCGGGACGCGGAGCTCCGCGTCAGGGCGAGCCGGTCGGCGGCGGTGTTACGTTCGCGGGCGTATATCACGCGGCAGGTGACCCGGCCGAGCTGTCGTATACGTACGGCCGATATCACAATCCGACGTGGGAGCGTTTGGAAGCCGCGCTAAGTGACCTCGAAGGCGGACCTGCGGTCGCGTTTGCTTCCGGAATGGCCGCGATCGCCGCGGTCTTCGGCAGTACGTTGCGGCCGGGCGACGTTCTCGTGATGCCGTCCGACGGCTACTACGCCGCACGGCTTATGGCCCAAGGCTTTTTCACTGAGATGGGCATAGAGGTACGGACGGCGCCGACCGCGGGCAACGGACTCGCCGAGCGGCTTGACGGTGCGAAACTGCTTTGGCTTGAAACGCCCGCCAACCCCAGTCTCGACGCCTGCGACATAGCCGCCCTGAGTGTGGCCGCACATGCGGCCGGTGCGCTCGTCGCGGTCGATAACACGACGCCGACCGTGCTTGGGCAGAGACCGCTGGAGCTTGGAGCCGACATATCGGTCGCCTCCGACACAAAATCGCTCACCGGGCATTCGGACCTGATACTCGGCCATGTCGCGGTCTGCGATGATGAACTCCTCGCGAAGCTGCACACCTGGCGAAAACAGATCGGCGCGATACCGGGACCGATGGAGGCTTGGCTCGCCCACCGTTCACTCGCGACGCTGGAACTCAGGCTCAGCCGCCAATGCGCCAATGCGCAGGCGATAGCCGAATTCCTGGTGGCACGCAACGATGTAAGCGGAGTGCGTTATCCGGGCCTGGCTTCGGACCCGAGCTACGAGATCGCGCGGCGACAGATGACATTCTTCGGGCCGGTAGTGAGTTTTGTGCTTGATGGACGGGAACGGGCCGAAAGTTTTCTCGCTGGCTGCAAGCTTATCTATCAGGCCACCAGCTTCGGCGGATTGTGTA